>DATLIO010000030.1:0-18326 GCA_035539355.1 Luteolibacter sp. | reverse complement strand
GATTGGGAACATCCGGATCATTGGGCTGCGCCGGAGGTTGCGGCGAAGGAGGTATCGGCTGACCCGGCTGTGGAGCAGGCTGGGCGGGCGGCTGCGGATTCTGGGAGTAAAGGGCTCCCGCAGGAACGAGCATGGCCACGAGTATCAGAAGATGGGCTTTCGATTTCATGATACTCCTTTCCGCAGTCGGCATACCCGATCGATGACCGCTTATTTTCAGATACTTACACAGCCCATTTCCTGACCACCGTTGCGCACTGCAACGATCGAACGGCGGTCGGCATGGCGCGACTCCGGCAAATCGGTCCGGATCGTGCAATGTCTTGCCCCGAATCGCGTCATCCCTTAAACGCTCCTCGCAATTTCCACCTCCAGAAAAATGTCCGCGTCTCCCACCATCATCTACACCAAGACCGACGAAGCCCCGCTCCTCGCCACCTATTCGTTCCTGCCGATCGTCCAGGCGTTCACGAAGCACTCGGGCATCAACGTGGAACTGCGCGACATCTCTCTGGCCGGCCGCATCATCGCCAACTTCCCGGAGTTTCTCAGCGACGACCAGAAAATCGGCGACGCCCTTTCCGAGCTCGGCGCGCTGACGCTCCAGCCTGACGCGAACATCATCAAGCTGCCGAACATTTCCGCCTCCGTCCCGCAGCTCAAGGCCGCCGTCGCCGAGCTTCAGGCGAAGGGCTACAAGCTTCCCGATTATCCGGAAAATCCGGCCACCGATGCCGAGAAGGACATCAAGGCCCGCTACGCGAAAGTCATGGGTTCCGCCGTCAATCCGGTCCTCCGCGAAGGCAACTCCGACCGCCGCGCGCCGAAGGCCGTGAAGGAATACGCCCGCAAGCACCCTCACAAGAACCGCCCGTTCCCGGCCGGATCGAAGACCCGCGTCGCCTCGCTTGCCGGCGGTGATTTCTTCGGCAACGAAAAGTCCGTCACCATCGGCGACGCCACCACCGCTTCGATCGAACTGGTGAAAAAGGACGGCTCGACCCAGACGCTCCTGCCGAAGCTTCCACTCCTCGCAGGTGAAATCCTCGACGCGACTTTCCTCAGCAAGAACGCCCTCACCGCTTACTACGCCGAGCAGATCGCTGCCGCGAAAGAGGAAGGCGTGCTGCTTTCCCTCCACCTCAAGGCGACGATGATGAAGGTCTCCGACCCGATCATTTTCGGCCACGCCGTGAAGGTATTCTTCAAGGACCTCATCGCGAAACACGCCGCGACGCTCGAAAGCCTCGGCGTGAACTTCAACAACGGCTTCGGTGACCTGCTCACCAAGATCGAATCGCTCCCTGCCGACCAGAAAGCCGCGATCGAAGCCGACATCAAGGCCGCCTACGAAAACGGCCCGGGCCTCAGCATGGTCAATTCGGACAAAGGCATCACCAACCTCAACGTCCCTTCGGATGTCATCATCGACGCCTCGATGCCTCCGCTCATCCGCAACGGCGGAAAAGTCTGGGACGCGAAAGGCGATCTCGGCGACACCATCGCTCTGATCCCCGACCGTTCCTACGCCGGCGTCTATCAGGCCGTCATCGATTTCTGCAAAGCCAATGGTCCGCTCGATCCGGTCACCATCGGTTCCGTGCCGAACGTCGGCCTCATGGCGAAAGCCGCCGAGGAATACGGATCCCACAACAAGACCTTCGAAATCCCGGCCGACGGCACCGTCCGCATCCTCGATGACAAGGGCAACGTCCTGCTTTCCCACGAAGTCGAGACCGGCGACATCTGGCGCGCCTGCCAGACCAAGGACATCCCGATCCAGGATTGGGTGAAGCTCGCCGTCAACCGCGCCCGTGCGTCCGGCGATCCTGCCGTCTTCTGGCTCGACAAGAACCGCGCCCACGACGCCCAGCTCATCGCGAAGGTCGAAGCGTATCTCAAGAACCACGACACCGACGGCCTCGTCATCGAGATCCTTCCGCCCGCCGAAGCCTGCAAATACAGCCTCGAGCGCATCGTCAAAGGCCAGGACACCATCTCCGTCACCGGCAACGTCCTCCGCGACTACAACACCGACCTTTTCCCGATCATCGAAGTCGGCACCTCCGCGAAGATGCTTTCGATCGTCCCGCTCATCAACGGCGGCGGACTTTTCGAAACCGGCGCCGGTGGTTCCGCACCGAAGCACGTCCAGCAGTTCGTCGAGGAAAACTACCTCCGCTGGGATTCCCTCGGTGAGTTCTTCGCCCTTGTGCCATCGTTCGAGCAAATCGGTACGGAAAAAGCCAAGGTGCTCGCCGACACGCTCGACGCCGCGACCGGCAAGTTCCTCGAATTCGACCGCAGCCCCGGCCGCGCCCTCGGCACCATCGACAACCGCGGCTCGCATTTCTACCTCGCCCTCTACTGGGCTCAGGCACTCGCCGATCAGGAGGCCGATTTCGAACTGAAGAAGATCTTCACGCCGATCGCGGAACAACTCACCGCCGCCGAAACGAAGATCGTCGGAGAGCTCAACAGCGTCCAAGGCAAGCCCGTCGACATCGGCGGCTACTATGCTCCGGACGATGCGAAAGCCTCCGCCGCCCTCCGCCCGAGCGCGACCTTCAACGCGATCCTCGCCGAAGTCTGATCTTCTGATTATCTCACCAATGCCCGCCCGGCTCCGCGCCGCGGCGGGCTTTGTTTTGTCAGCGAGAATCCTTGGCACGCGTTCTCCGCCTGTTAGACTCTCCGGTCATGACTCAGGATTCCCGGAAAGCCATCATCGAGCTGCTCTTTCTATCCCTGTACACGGACGATCACCTCTCACTCGCGGAAGACGGGGTCCTCAACGAGGCCCTCGACTCCTTGGGATGGGAAGGCGACGAGCCCCGCGAACGGTTCATCTTCACCGCATTCGCCGACGCACGTGAAGCCCACTCGGAAATTTCGAAAGCCCAGGCGTTTTTCACCGATCGCGCCGCGGCAATCAAATCCGAAGGCAGCGAGGCGGAGGCACTGACCTGGCTCACCAAGGTGCTCGCCGCCGATGGATTCTCGCCATCGGAGAAATACCTGCTCACCCGGCTGGAGCAGTTCTGGTATCCTTGAACCGCAGGATCAGCGCCGGAGACCGGCCATACGAGGCTTCGGCACGACCAGCGCCGCCATCAGCAGGCCGGTGGTGAAACCTCCGACATGCGCCCCGTAGGCGATACCCGCGTCGACGCCGCCCAGGATCGCGGTGTAGTCGAAAATCACGCCGATCACCGCCAGCAACGCGAGCTGGCCGGGAGGGATCGACCGGGACATCGGCCACACATGCGGATCGGGAAGGCTCCAGCGCACCGCGAGCCCCAGATAGGCGCCTTCGAATCCCATCAGCGCACCCGAGGCTCCGAGCATCGGGATGAACTCCTCACGGTTCAGAACCACATGGGTGGCCGAAGCGCCGATGGCGGTGACGAAAAAAATCACCAGCATCCAGCGCCAACCCAACAGCTCCGCCAGCAACGCGCCGAAAATCCAGAAGTAGAGAATGTTGAACGTCACATGCTCGATGCTTCCGTGCAGGAAGGCGCAACTCAACAATGTCCCGAATTCCCGCCAGATGACGGGCGAAAACGATCCCGTACGCAGCGCATCCCAACTTGCGACGACTTCGCCGGGAACCGCCATCAGGTTCTGATACCAGCCGGGTCCGAAAATCGCCTGGCCGAAGTAGATCACGAACATCAGTCCGATCAGCCCGAGAAGCGGACCCTGCATTCGGAAAAGGCGTCTCGCGCCGATCATCATGGAACTCACACCGATGATGAAATCCGATCACCTGCGGCTCCGCAAGCTGGTGAAACGAAAAAGGCGGACTCTTTTCAGAGCCCGCCTTTTCAAAGAAACGGATCAGCCGCCCACGGATTTGAGCGAAACCAGATACTCAACGAGCGAGGTGAACTCTTCGAGCGTGAGGTTCGATCCGAGGCCCGGAGGCATCATCGAGGTCGGAAGCTCCTTCTCTTCCTTCACGTCGGCCCGGTTGATCTTCGACGATTGGCCGGAGATGTCGCGGAGCGAAATCACGCCGTCGGCTTCACCCGTGACGAAGCCCATCGCGGCCTTGCCATCCTTGAGCGCGAACATCGCGGTGCGGAAGCCCTGGGCCACCACCTTGTTCGGATCGAGGATCGAATCGATGAGGTAGTCGCGGGTGAATTTCGCCCCTGCGGCACCGAGGTATGGCCCTTTCTGTTCGGCTTTCAGATCGATCGCGTGGCAGGCGATACAACCTTGTGCGGTGAAAAGACGCTCACCAACTTTGACGTCGCCTTTGCTTTCCATCGCGTGCTTGAGCACATCGGCCGGAGCGAGTTCGGCGACCTTCTTGCCGGAACCGGCGGAAGCACCCGCTTCCTTCGCGGCTTTGGCGGCGTCGATGAGCAGCTTGTTGTCGCTGTTGAGCGCGTTCTCGATCTGCTTGTCGAAACCTGACAGTTTCAGATCCGCGATCGCGAGGAACAGACCCATCTCACGTGGGTTCTTGTCGAGCGCGCCCTCGATCTTCTTCTTGGCGTCGGCTTTCGCGAGCGGGCTCTTCAACACCGTGAGCAACGATTTCCAGGCGATCCGGCTTTCCGCATCCTGCGCGGTGGCGCCAGCCTTGATCAGGCCTTCCGCTTCGTTGCCGCGTTGTGGATCGTTGATGAAATCCTGGATCGCTTGGTTTGCCGCAGGCGACGCGTCTTTCGCGACCGCCCATTGGGCGAGGATCGAAAGCGCGTTGGCGAGGGAACCTTCACCACCGGCTTTCTTCACCGCGTTGTAGCACTCGACGCGCTGATCCCACGGACGCTTGTCGCTCTTCGCCGCATCGACGAGAACCGTGAGCTGCGAGCCGTAGAGTTTGCTCGCGCCAAGGGCGACGATGACCGGATCGAGATTGCCGAGCTTCAGATCGCCGAGCGGCACGCGGTTTTTCGCGATGACTTCGACGACGCGTGGATGACTGTCAGCCGGAAGTTTTTCGAATGCCTTCTCGATGGAGGCTTTCACCTTCGGCGTACCTTCCCAGGTCACCGGCTCGTAATACGGGCCACGGTCATCCGGGCGGGTGCTCCACCAGGAATTGAGATCCCACTTCTTCTCGACATTGTAGAGACGGGCCAGCGCTTTGACCGCACCTTCGCGGACCGCGTTGTCGTTCGTGCTGTCGATGATGGCGGCGAGGCCGTCGACGGCTTCGATGCCCTGGGCTTCCTGAAGCGCGCGGAGAGCCAGCTCGCTCTGTGCGGGAATGGTGACGGCCTTGAGAAGAGCCGGGTAATCCTTCAATTCCGCGAGAGCTTTCACCGCGGTGTGCGGCAGACGGTAATGCTCGCCTTTGCCGAGTTTCGATTGATCGAACGACCAGCCCGAAGCTTCGGCGAGGATCGCCGCGGAAGTGTCTTTCGCTTTGAGACGGGAAAGGCCGACGAGCGCTTGCAGCACCACGCGTGGATTCTTGTCCTTCAACGCATCGGCATAAGGCTTCACCGGAACGCCTTCGAGTTCGCCGACGCGATCGGTCACGGCGCGGAGCACGAACTCACGGATCGAGTCGTCACCGACGAGGTCGAGAAGCGGCTTGTTGCTGTCTTTCCCGAAGGTCTGCTTGAGCGTGAAGATCGCGGCGACACGACCGTAGATCGGCTGCTTGGCGTCCTTCGCGATGGCGAGGATCGCCTTGGCGAATTCCGGCTTCTTGCGGGAGATGATCTCACGCTGCGCTTCGAGACGCTGGACGCCGGAACGCGAAACGAGCAGCTCAGGAAGCTCGGCGTCCTTCGCTTTGGTCACGTCGACATACGAAGCGGCCTTCTCGCCGGGAACGATGATCTGCTGGATTTTTCCAACTTCCTTGTCCTTGGTGAAACTGAAACCACCGTTGCGCCAGTCGGCGACATAGAGGCGGGAGAAACCGTCGACGTCGATGTCGATCGCGCGGGTGAGTTTTTCGAACACCTGCTGGTCCGCGACGAAGGTCGACTCGAACGGCTTCATCGGATGGTTGTAGACGTTGCCGGTCGTCCAGTCGCAGGTGTAGGTCATGTCGCCGAAGTTCCCGGGGAAACCTGGCTCATGGAGATAAAGTCCGCCGGTGCCGGAACCACCGCCGTAGTCGGCGAGAGGCAGCGCGGTCTCGTCGGCGAAATTCTGATAGAGACGCGGATAACCTGCGTTCGCGAGATGGGTGAAGTGATGGAAGCGGGTGTTCCAGCCTTTGCCGTCGTTCGTGTTGTCGCGGGAGAAAAGATCGAGATACGGGGAAATCGCCACGTCGCAGATGTTCCGCGTCATCGCCGTGTAGACTTCCATTTCCGATCCATCGGGACGGACACGGACGACACCGCCGCCTTGCAGCGTGAGATGCTTTCCGTCCGCACCCACGGCGTCCGGCATGCCGAAGTCGCCGACCGCGACGTAAAGCCAGCCGTCGATGCCCATGCGCACGCCGTTCGTCGTGTGGACCGCACCGCGCGGGTGCTCGATGCCCCAGCCGAAGCCTTTGACGAGCTGCTTCTTCTCATCGGCGATGCCGTCGCCGTTCGTGTCCTTGAAGCTGCTGAGGTAGGGAGGATGGATCAGGTAAAAGGTGCCACCGACGATGTGGCCGCCGCGGGGGCTGTCCACGTCAGGGACGAAATCGATGAACTTGTCGGCCTTGCCATCGTTGTCCGTGTCACGGGCGAGGACGATCTTTCCGTAGGCGTCCACGTGGCCGAGCGAACCGTTCTTGTCGGAGGAGACATACACGTCGCCGTTCGCGGCGGCGCTGACGGCGGTGGGATACTCGAGTTGCGGAGGTCCGCCGAACTCGCGGATGACGAAGCCCTCGGGCAGCGCCAGCGAAACGACAGGCGTGAGAGCGATGATTGGGATGAGGCGATTCGGTCGCATGGGTTGGGGTATACGGATGGGAATTGTATTTTCCTCAGGGAAATAGCACAGGCGGCTTGAAATTGATGGGCGGGACGGACAAATCAAGCCGCATGACGCAGGCATTCATTCTCGGAGCGGGGCTCGGCACCCGGTTGAAACCGCTCACCGATCGCCTGCCCAAGCCGTTGGTGCCGCTGTTCCACCGGCCTCTCGCGGCCTGGACGCTTGATGCATGCAAATCCACCGGAGCTTCCCGGTTCGCGGTGAACACGCACCACCTTCCCGCGGCGTGGGAAAATTTCGGCGAAGGCGAGGACGTCACGCTGTTCCACGAGCCGGTGCTGCTGGAAACCGGCGGCGGCTTGAAAAACATCGAGGGCTGGATGGCCGATGAACCGCTCCTCGTTCACAACGGCGACATCTTTTCGACACTGCCGCTCAAGGAGCTGGTCGCCGCGCATCACGCGTCCGGCCTGCCGGTCACGCTGGCGGTCCGCTCCGTCGGGGACGCCCGCCACATCGCGCTCAACCACATCGGCGACCGGGTCGTCGATATTCGCGGAAAATTGGGCAGGGAGGACGGGACGCATGTGTTCACCGGTATTTACTGCATCAACAAGGTGTTCCTCGATTTGTTGGAAAAAGATCGGATTGTCTCGGTGATCCCCGCATTTCTCAAACTCGCGGAGGAAGGGAAACTCGGCGCGGTGGTCATCGATGACGGCGTCTGGCTCGATCTCGGCGAGCGGAAATCCTACCTCGAGGCCCACCAGACGCTGCAACTCGCGGACCCGATCCATCCTGACGCAAAAATCGATCCGACGGCGATGATCGAAAACTCCGTCGTCGGTCCCGGCGCGGTCATCGGTGCCGGAGCGAAAATCGTGGATTCCGTGATCTGGCCCGGCGGCGAGGTGCTTTCCGGCGCTTCTTTGAAGGGTTGCATCGTCTGCACCGGCAATCCGGTCGGCGGGGAACATGCGGACAAGGATCTCTGATCCGGCACCCCGCGGACCTACGCCATCACGTAAGGTTGCCATCGTTTCAAATTCCGGATAGTCTGCGGGCGCTATCCCCCCAGCTCCATGTCCTGTCTCCACGTCCCCCCGGCGGAGAAGGAAACGCCCATCGTGCCCGTCCGGCCGCGTTTTCCCTTTTCGTTTGCACTCCTTCCAGCGCTCCTCAAGGCGGCGCTCGCGGCGGCATTCCTGCTTCCCCACGCGGACGCGACGCTGATTCTCTGGGGCAGCAAAGGTTACGTCGAGAACACCGACAGCAAAGGGCGATCCTGGGATGCTTCCTATTCCATGGAGGCCGGATTTTTCAGGAACGGCTTCATTCCGACTTTCGAAAACCGCGGATCATGGGCGGAAAATTGGAGCCGTCTCGGCACCGCGATGTTCGACGCGGAGGAGTCGCGCTTCGCAGGTGTGATCGACAGCAGCGCGACGACGGTTCCATCCGGAACGAAGATTTATTTCTGGGCGAAGAATGGAGACGACCTGACGAAAGGTCCCGAGTGGGTTCTACTGACACAATCGACGTGGACGTGGCCGGGCAGCACCTCCCCCGTCGCGCCCGCCCTTGTCTGGACCACGGGGGAAACCTCCATTTCACTGGTCGTGGGACGGACGGAAACAGCCGGCAGCCACCTCGTGAGCCGCTCGCTCAGGCCGGTGCCGGTCGCTGAAGCCGCATGGCTGGCGAAACATTTCCCCGAAAGCCAGACCGCCGTCGCGGGCAGCGATGATCCGGATGGCGACGGCCTTTCGAACACCCTCGAGTATTTCCTCGGCACCGATCCTTCCAACGGGTCTTCCGCAGGACGGCCCGGGATCATCCCCGGAGGCTCCGGAACGGTGCTTCATCTGGCACGCAATCCCTATGCGGAATCCGGCTATGATCTCGAAGCCAGCACCGATCTCAAAAAGTGGATCCGCGTCGATCACGAGCTGCTCACCGACCGACCGGATCTCCTTGAGGCACACGTGCCGAAGGATCCTGCGAAGCCGACCTGGTTCTTCCGCTTCCAACTCAAACCGGCCGTTGGGGAATGAAGAAACTGCTCATCCAACTCCTCTCGATCACGGCTGCCGTCGGAACGCTTTCGGCAGCACCAGGACTGGATGCTCCACAGCCGATCGGCGCCTACCTCAACGGCGTTTTTCCGACGACCACGCCGGGACCCAGCGGCACCTGGGGACTCACCGAAGCGTTTCCGAACCTCAACTTCATCGACCCGGTGAAAATGGTGAAGGATCCGTTGGGCACCACATCCGTCTACGTCGTTTGCCGGAATGGCGAGATCTGGAAGATCCCGTTCTCCTCGTCCGCGACAACCGGCCAGAAGGTCCGCTTCCTCGATAAAAAGGCGGCCACGTGGGGCTATTGGGACGCGGGCCTGCTTTCGATGGCGTTCCATCCCGAGTTCGGCGTCGCCGGCAGCCCGAACCGCGGCTATGTCTACGTTTTCTACCAATACGTCCCGACACAACCGGCCATCAACTCCGTCGGATTGTCCTCCTACATGAGGCTCTCACGCTTCACGCTCGCCGACGGAGCCACCACGATCAATCCGTCGACGGAACTGGTGATGATCCAACAGTTCGACCGCCACAACTGGCACAGTGGCGGCCAGATGTTCTTCGCACCGGACGGCTTCCTCCATGTCATCATCGGTGACGAAGGTTCGGACAACGACATCCACAACCAGACGCAGAAGATCAACGACCGCCTGTTCAGCGGCATCCTGCGCATCGATGTGGACAACGATCCCGCGAAGTCCCATCCGATCCGCCGCCAACCGAACCAGATCACCCTGCCTGTCGGTTGGCCGCAAAGCTTCACCCAAGGCTACTCCATTCCAAACGACAACCCTTGGCTCGATCCCGGCGGAAGCCTTCTTGAGGAATTCTGGTCGATCGGCACACGCAGCCCCTATTCGATGCATTTCGACAAGGCGACCGGCGACATCTGGGTCGCGGAAGTCGGCCAAAGCACCCGCGAGGAAATCACCATCGCGAAACGCGGCGGCAACCATCAGTGGCCCTACAAGGAAGGTCTCGCCAACGGCCCCAAGGCGAAACCCGCGACGATCATCGGCGAGGAAAATCCGCCCGTCTATGATTACGGCCGCTCGATGGGCGGCTGCGTCATCGGCGGCATGGTCTACCGCGGGTCCCAGCATTCGGGATCGCTGACCGGCAAATACCTTTTCGGCGATCACAACACGAAAGCCATCTACGCGCTCAGCCGGCCTGAAGGAGGGGAACCGTCCGCGGAATATCTCACGTCGGTGCTCCGTTCCGGCGGCGACAAACGCGGACTCTCCGGTATCTGCGAAGGTCCGGACGGTGAAGTGTATATCATGGAGCTCGGCGACAACGGCACCAACACCGGAAAAATCTACAAACTCGTCCGCACCGGCGAGATGATCGCGGATCCGCCGCAACTTCTTTCCCAGACCGGAGCGTTCACCAACCTCTCCACACTCACTCCACGCCAGGGCCTCATTCCCTTCGGCGTGAACTCGCCGCTCTGGACCGACGGCTCGGCGAAACAACGATGGATCGCGATTCCGAACAACGGAACCCACGACACCGCCGCCGAGCAAGTCACCTACAGCGAACTGGGCGCGTGGAATTTCCCGAAGGGAACAGTCCTCGTGAAACATTTCGCGCTTCCGGTCGACGAACGAAATCCATCGATCACCAAGCCCGTCGAAACCCGGTTCTTCGTTCACGGTTCCGACGGCGTTTATTACGGCGTCACCTACAAATGGAACGACGCCGGAACCGATGCCACGTTGATGAGCAACGGCGGCACCCGCGATTTCACCATCACGAAACAGGACGGCTCCACCACGACCCAGCGTTGGAGTTTCCCGAGCCGATCCGACTGCCGCACCTGCCACACCGCGGCATCCGACAACGTGCTCGGCGCCCGTTCGCACCAGCTTGCGGGGGACTTTTACTACAGCCTGACCGGCCGCACATCGAACCAGCTCGAAACCTGGAACAGCCTCGGCATTTTCGGCACCTCCTTCGGATCGCGGAATCCAGCCACACTTCCACGAGCCGTCAATCCTCACGATCCCCACGCATCGCTGGATCACCGGGTGAAATCCTATCTCGATGCGAACTGCTCGCATTGCCACCACCCGGAAGGCGTCACCGCGAATTTCGATGCGACGTTCCACGTCCCGTTGATCGCCCAAGGCATCATCAATGGAACGGTGAACCATCCGATCAACAGTCCCGCCGACCGCATCGTCACGCCAGGGGACATCTCCACCTCCCTGATGCATCTGCGACCTTCGGTCGTCGGAGCCAACCAGATGCCCCCGCTCGGAAAAAACGTCGTCGATGAAAAGGGCGTCGCGTTGATCGAGGACTGGGTCAAAAGCCTCTCCGCGAACGAGTTTTCGGGAAGCTCGTCGCTCGGCATCAACGCCCAATACTACAACGGCCGTAATTTCGAGACACTCATCACCAGCCGTGTCGAATCACAGGTCAACTTCGATTGGGAAATGGTCTCTCCACATGCGAACGTGAACGCCGATTCGTTCTCCGCGAAATGGCGCGGCAAGCTCATCGCCCCGACCACCGGCCTTTACACCTTCTACGCCACTTCCGACGACGGATTCCGGTTGAAGATCAACGGTGTCTCCGTCATCGATGCATGGTGGGACCAGCCGCCGACCGAAAACATCGGGACCATCAACATGACCGCCGGCCAGCCGGTGGACATCGAAGCCGACTTCTTCGAAACCAGCGGCGGAGCCCAGGCAAAGATCTCATGGTCCGGACCGAGCGTCGCGAAACAGATCATCCCGCCCGCGGCCTTCAGCCTCGATGGAGTGGTCAATCGGCCCCCTGTCGCGGCCAATGATTCGTTCACCGTGGTGAACGGCGCGGCAAACCCGCTCGACGTCCTCGCCAACGATGCCGACAGCGATGCTCCGCTCGGCATCCACGGCGTCGCGATCGTCAGCCCTCCCACCCGCGGCACCATCCGCATCGATGGCGCGGGCAAGCGGTTGATCTATCAACACAACGGCTCCTCCTTCACCAACGATTCGTTCACTTACACCGTGACCGATCCGCAAGGGGCGACTTCCCCGCCCGCGACCGTATCGCTGACCATTCCCTTCGATTTCACCGCTTGGTCCGCATCAACGCCCGGTGCAGGCGGCTCCGCTTCGTCGAACAACGACGGAGACCTCTATCCGGATCTTCTCGAGTTCGCGCTCGGTGGCTCCCCTGCATCCGGTTCATTTCCGGACGGAGATCCGGTTTCACTCGTTGAGAATTCAGGTGCCTACTCGGTCACGGTCAAACGTCCGGCGGGGCTTTCCGGACTCACCTATCAGCTCCTGACAAGCCCTGACCTGGTGAACTGGACCGCACGTCCCGCACCCGCCATTTCCGCTGCTTCCGGTGGATTCGAAACGCTGACCTTCGGATCGCTGGAGCAAGCGAGCGGCCTCACAAGCGACCGCGGCTTCGCGAGACTGCGTGTCAGCTCCGCATCGCCATCGGCTTCCGCGGTCACGCTGCCGCTCGGTTGGCTGGCGACCACGCTCCCTGCGGGCTCACGGACCTTCGGCATTCCTTTCCGGCAACCACCCGCGTTTTCCTCGAAAGTGATTTCGGTGACCGGCACGAAGCTGATCGTGAACGGAACTCCATCGATCTCCCGGGGCTTCGTCGAAGTGCTCACCGGAAGCGACGCCGGATCCACCTACCCGGTTGCATCGGTCGCTCCCGGAGAAATCACCTTGTCGTCGACACCACCCGCACTCGCCGGACAACACATCGTCCTCTGTGAAAACCACACGCTCGGATCGATCTTCGACAAGACCCTGCTCAATGGTTCGACGGATCCGTCTTCCGCCGATCAGGTGCAGTTCCACGTCAACGACGGAACCACCGGCCGGTTCGAACTCTACTACCTTCTCGACGCCCGCCCGGACAACGCGACACACCAGTGGCGCGCATTCCTTCCCGGAGGCGGCGACCAATCAGGTCGTGTCATTTCCCCGGGTGAAGGGGTTTTCGTGAAACGTCCGCCGGGAGTTCCTACGGCGCGGATCGTACTCCGTGGCCAGGTCCGTGGAAATCCGCTGCGTATCCCGCTCCAACACGGAATCAACCTGACGGCATCGCCTTTCCCGCTCGATCTGACGCCGCGGCAACGCGGATTCCTCGACCCCGCCGCGGCTTTCAAAGCATCCACGAACATCAATGCGGCCGACCAATTTTATATCTATCAGAACAATACCTTCCGCGTGTTCTATCTGTTGGATCATCCGACACTTGCCGATCCTTGGCGTGAAACCGTCCCCGGAAGCCCTGATTACAGTGACTCCGCGATCCTGAAAGCGACGGATGCCGTATTTTTGAAGCGAGATATGCCTTCCAACAGCTACGTTATTCCCGTAGCCTGGACACCGTAACCCCCACCCAACCATGGAAATCCCCCCCATTTCCGCGGCGGCGCGCCATGTTCTTTGCGCCGTAGCCCTCATCGCCCCCCTGCACGCGCAGGACTCCGGCGTTCAGATCGGCTGGGCCAGCAACGCATTCGCCACCAATCTGCGGGCCGATGGCACCACGACGTTCGGTGGAACTCCGGTGACGATCCAATTCGAACTCGGAGCTTTCAAACAGGGCTTCGATCCGACCGTACGCCCTCAGAGCGAATGGGCCGCGAACTGGGTGGTCCTCCAAAGCACCGCCTACGACACGGTTGAAAACCAATTCATCCAGACGGCGACGCTGACAAGCAACTCACCGCCCTTCGCCGAAGACAGCGCCGCCTTCATCTGGGGGTTCACGACCAAGGACACCTCCTCCGCGAATGCCGAATGGATCGTTCTTTCCGCGGACAACTGGAAATGGCCGTCCGCCGCGACGCCGACCATCGAAACCTTCTCCGTTTCGGACGTCACCACTGCCTCCGAGATCCTGGTCGGGTCCGTGAACGGGACATTCAACGGCACCAGCTATCACATGATGCTTGAAGCGGTGAGCGTTGCCGTTCCCGAGCCTTCCGGCATCGCGTTCACCGGCCTCGCCGGACTGGCGTTTCTGTTGCGCCGAAAACGCTGATCCGGAAAATCGCACGGGATAGGGAGTTGCCCGCGCCGCCCGATTGGGGGATGTTCCCGCGCGCCGCCGCGCACGGACGCCTTTCTCCCGCATGATGCGTTTCCTCTCGATCGCCCTGCTCGCATGCATCGCTCCGTCCGCCAAGGCGGAGCAGGGATTTCTCGGCGGCGCCTTCCCTCGCGCCGCGCCGGGACAGAGCGGAAACTGGGCGCTCACCGACGCTTTTCCGAATCTCACGTTCGTTGATCCCGTTCGTCTTGCAGGCGATCCGCGCGATCCGACCAAAGCATTCGTGATCTGCCGCAGCGGGGAAATCTGGCACATCCCCTTCTCCGCCGATGCGCGGAGGGAAGACAAGATCCGCGCGCTTGATCTGAGCTCCAACACGCTCGGCTTCGGTGACTCCGGGATGCTTTCGATGGTTTTCCATCCCGACTTCGGCATCGCGGGAAATCCCAACCGCGGCTTCGTCTACATCGTCTACCAATGGGTTCCGGAAAAACCGAAGGACGCCGATCCCGCGACCCCGAATTATTTCCGGCTCTCACGGTTCACGATTCCCGATGGTTCCCCGATCATCGATCCCGCTTCGGAATTCGTCATGATCCAGCAGTTCGACCGCCATGCCTGGCACACCGGCGGCGGCATGTTTTTCGGTCCTGATCGTCTGCTCTATCTCGCGGTCGGCGATGAAGGAGGCGCCAAGGATTTCTACAAATCCGGCCAGAAAACCAACGACCGCCTCTTCGCCGGCATCCTGCGCATCGATCCCGATCAGGATCCACAGCGTTCCCATCCCGTCCGCCGCAGGCCCGCGAAAATCCCCGTGCCCGCCGGCTGGCCTGATTCGTTCACCCAAGGCTACTCGAGCCCGAACGACAATCCGTGGCTCGACAAACGCGGCGGTGTCCTCGAGGAGTTCTGGACCATCGGCACACGCAATCCGCACTCGATGTGCCACGATGACGAGACCGGTGAAATCTACGTCGCCGATGTCGGTCAGGATTCACGCGAGGAAATCACCGTCGCCCGCAAGGGCGGCAACCACCAGTGGCCGTTCAAGGAAGGCTCGGTCGCGGGACCGGTCGACAAGCCGGCGAAAATCATCGGCCGCGAGGTTCAGCCGGTTTTCGACTACGCCCGCACGATGGGCGGCTGCGTCATCGGCGGGATGGTTTACCGTGGTTCGCAGCACTCCGGCTCGTTGACCGGCAAATACATTTTCGGGGATCACAGTTCACGCGGCCTCTACGCGCTGGATCGCTCCGATGAGAAAAACACGGAAGCCGAATTCCTCATCGCCATGCCGCGCGCCGGATCGCTCTCGGGCATCAGCGAAGGTCCGGATGGTGAGCCGTATTTCATCGAACTCGGAGAAGCCGGAACCGACACGGGGAAAATCCGCAAGCTCATCCGCTCGGGCCCCGCCGTTCCGGAACCACCGAAATTGCTTTCACAAACCGGTGCGTTCACGGATCTCACGAAACTCACACCTGCTTCTTCGCTGCGCCCTTATTCCGTCATCTCTCCGCTGTGGAGCGATGGCGCGGACAAACATCGCTGGATCGCATTGCCGGAAGGAGCCAGCGTGAAATATCGCGAAAAGGGCGAATGGGAATTCCCCGTCGGCACGGTGCTCGTGAAACACTTCGCCTTGCCGGTCGATGGCCGCGATCCCTCGAAAACGAAACCCCTTGAAACCCGCTTCTTCATCCATGCGGAGGATGGCGGCTACTACGGCGTCACCTATCGTTGGAACGAAGCGGGCACCGATGCCGAACTGATCTCGAAACGCGAGACGCGGAAAATCCAGATCACCGGCAAGGACGGCAAACACCGCCAGCAGACGTGGACATTCCCAAGCCGATCCGACTGCTTCACCTGCCACAGCCCGGATGCGGGCAGCGTGCTCGGTCCGCGTTCGCACCAGTTCACCGCCGCACAACTCACCGAATGGAACGCGCACGGCCTGTTCGGTGACTCTTTCGGAAACCGCGATCCGGAATTGCTGACCCGCGCGGTCGACCCGGCGGATCCACTCGCATCGCTCGACGACCGGGTGAAATCCTATCTCGATGCGAACTGCGCCCATTGCCATCACCCCGGCGGAGTCGCCGCGAATTTCGATGCGACCTTCAACACTCCGCTCTCATCGCAAAAACTGATCCGCGGCATGGTCAACCGGCCGATCAACGGACTCGACGACCGCGTGGTGACACCGGGGGACACCCGCCTTTCGGTCATGCATTCTCGGTTCTCGGTCACCGGCGCGAAACAGATGCCGCCTCTCGGGAAAAGCGTCATCGATCGCCCGGTTGTTTCGCTCATCGAAGATTGGATCCGTTCGCTCGACAACGAAAGCTTCCCTCCGAACTCGCTCCCCGGCCTCCAGGCGGACTACTACAAAGGCAGTAATTTCGATGAACTGGTTCTCAGCAGGACCGATCCGTCGATCAATTTCGATTGGGGCGCGGGCTATCCCGCCGAAGAAGTCGGACCGGGCCACTTCTCCGTCCGCTGGCACGGCGACATCCATCCTCCCGCAACCGGCAGCTACACCTTCATCTCCACCAACGACGATGGCATCCGCGTGATCGTCAATGGCGTCAAGGTCATCGATTCATGGGACGACCAACCTGCGACCGAACGCTCCGCGCCGATCCAGCTCACCGCCGGACGACCGGCCGACATCGTCGTCGAATTCTACAAATCGACGCCGGGGGCCACGGTCAAACTCGCCTGGTCCGGACCCGGATTCGATCGCCGCATCATTCCCGAGGATGCCTACCGCCGGTCCTCCGCCACCGATCAGGAACCGGTCGCCGAAGACGATGATTTCATCCTCGGATCGTCCGGAGCCACCGATTTCGACGTCCTGGAAAACGACATCGGCTTCAACGCACCACTCGGCATCCACGGAGTTTCAATCGTTGATCCGCCGAAACACGGCACCGTCCGGATCGTCGGCGCGGCGAAAAAAATCGTCTACACCCCGAACGGCCCGAAGCCCGCCGCGGACGAGTTCACCTACACCGTGAACGACTCGCGTGGCCTGAAATCCAATCTCGCGACGGTCACCCTTTCCCCTGCGAAATAAAATCCGGTTGCCCGCGCGGGCCGCACCGCCCACGCTTGCCCGCCAGCCCATGCAGCAGCGTCCGCCGAAAAAATTCGTTCCGCATCCTTTCGCCTACCATCAGGAGATCGATGTCGAGATCCAGTCCCTGACCAACCTTGGTTCGGGCGTCGCGCGCGTTGACGGTTGGGTCGTCTTCGTGCCGTTCTCGCTGCCGGGAGAAACCGTCCGCGCCCGGGTTTTCCGGAACGACAAGAATTGCTCGCATGCGGACCTTGTCGAAGTGCTCAAGCCCTCGCCCGACCGGGTGGAACCCGGCTGCCCGTTGTTCGGCGACTGCGGCGGCTGCCAATACCAGCATCTTTCCTACCCGCAGCAACTCGCATGGAAGACCCGCCAGGTCGGCGAGCTGATGAAACACATGGCCGGCATCGAGTTTCCGGTGAACCACTGCCTGTCCTCCGACCAGCTCTGGAACTACCGCTCGAAGATCACGCCGCATTTCGAGAAGGAAAAGGACGGACGCATCGGCCCGATCGGCTTCCTCATGAACGGCCGTCGTTCGCAGCTGGTCGACGTGCCGAATTGCCCGATCGCGATGGATGCGATCAACGCGGCGCTTCCTGAAATCCGCGCCGACATCCGCGGCAACGCGAACCGCTACAAGCGCGGCGCGACCGTCCTGCTGCGCGCCACCAAGGATCGCATCGAGACGAATCCGAAAGCCACCGCCGTCGAAACGGTCGGCGATCTCGATTTCCAATTCCTCGCCGGGGATTTCTTCCAGAACAACCCGTTCATCCTCCCGCTCTTCACCGGCTATGTCGCGAAGCATGCCGTCGCCGCAGGCGCGAAATACCTCGTCGATGCTTATTGCGGATCGGGTCTCTTCGCCCTGACCCTGGCGAAGCATTTCGAGAAAGTCGCGGGCGTCGAGGTTTCCGAAACGTCCTGCGAATGGGCGCGCAAGAATGCGAAGGCCAACGGCATCACCAACGCCGAGTTCCTCACCGCTTCCGCCGAAGCGATCTTCGATGTGATCAATTTCCCCGCCGCTGATTCCGCGGTCGTCATCGATCCGCCGCGGAAAGGTTGCACGCCGGAGTTCCTCGACCAACTGATCGCTTACGGGCCTTCCCGGGTGGTTTACGTCTCATGCGATCCCGCGACCCAGGTGCGTGATCTCAAGCAACTCACCGCCGGCGGTTATCAACTTGCGGATGTGCAGCCATTCGATCTTTTCCCGCATACACGCCACCTCGAGTGCGTGATGACGCTGGTCA
>DATLIO010000029.1:0-2668 GCA_035539355.1 Luteolibacter sp. | reverse complement strand
GCCTCGTAGAACCGCTTGTGGATGTCACCGATCACATCCGGTTTCGTGATCGAAAGGATGTCGCCGTTGTTGAGCAGGTCCTTGTCCGTATCGGCAAAACGCTTTCCGCGGGCATCCGCTTCATCCAGTCCGTAGGTCCGGATCGTGGTTCCCATCGCCCCGTCCAGAACGAGAATCCGTTCGGAAAGGGAGCGTTTCAGGTCAGCGGTGGGATCGGCTTGCGGCATGCCTGGATGCTAAGCCCGAAAACGCACCGCTCAAGAAACAAATCGTCGCATCACGATACGATGATGCGAATTGGCCGAAAAACCCCGGCACATTGCTGGTGAAAAAGAAATCCGTCCGATGATCGATTTCAGCCATCGAGGTCTGGCGGGCCGGAGGGGGTTGGCACGCTGATTGCGAAAAACAGGAACCGCTGCCAACATGAACAAGGGACTTCAAAGCTACCTCAACGATCACCTCGCGGGATCGGAAGGCGCCATCAAGCTCGTCGAACATCTCATCAAATCCACCCAGGGCGAACCCGGGAACGTCTTCTTCAAAGGGTTGAAACGCACCATCAAAGGCGATCAGAAACTCTTGAACGATCTGATGGAATCCGCCGGCGTCAAACCCAGCGCGCTGCTCAGGATCGCCGGCAATGTCGCCGGAAGCGCCAGCCGTTTGAAACTCAAATGGGAAAGCGAGACGCTCGGGGTATTCGAAGCGCTCGAGATGCTGGCACTCGGCATCCAGGGAAAACGCCTGCTCTGGCGGATCCTCGATGAGATTTCACCCCACTTCCCCCAGTGGCAGAATATCGATTTCATCAAGCTGGAACGCGACGCGGTGGTGCAGCGGGACGCTGTCGAAAACCTCCGCCGAGAGGCGGGCCGTGATTCCCTTGTCTGCTGACGAACTGCAATGCGAACCCTGCGTCATGCAATGAACCGACCGATCCAGACCAGGTAACGAAAGGAATCAACGCCATGTGACAAGGCGGCAAATCCAGATATACCGATAAGCAAAAGCGCCAGGCCGGACACATCGAGGAAGGCTACGAGGAACGAGGCATCCCGAAAAAAGAAGACCAAGCCCGCGCTTGGGCGACAGTGAACAAGATCAGCCGCGGCGGATTTCAACGACGGATTCCTCCAACGCTTCAACCACGATCACGGCGCCTTTCGACCCGATGAAGTTCCCGCCTTCCGGCAGAATCACGTCACCTGTCCGGCCATCCGTGATCCAGAGCTTCCCTTTGAGACAACGGATCACGGTTTCGGATTCCGTTGAAAAACCCAGCGTCGTCCGCACGGACAATTTCCTCCGACCTAAAAGCGGCCTTGGACGGCCTTCGCCGGGACGGCGGAGAAGGGAAATCGGAGCAAGCACCAGTTGCATGTTCCTAACCTACCTCTTTCCGGCGGACGGGTAATCCACACGCGGGATCATTTCAGACCTATACAGATATCCAATTTCACAAAACTGTATAGCAACAATCCCCCACTTTCTGTATATTGTGCAGGTCGGGCCGATCCGACATCCTTCCCACCATGGCTCAGGAACTCGCAATCCCGCTCTACCAGCAGATCGCAACACGCATGGAATCAATGATCGAGGCCGGCTCGCTGCGTGCCGGAGATCGCATTCCGTCCGTCCGCCAACTCAGCATCCAGCATCACGTCAGCGTGCCCACGGTGATGCAGGCCTACACACTTCTCGAAAACCGCAGTCTCATCGAAGCCCGGCCGAAATCGGGGTTTTACGTCCGTCCCCGCTTCGCGATGGCGCTCCGCCAACCCGCGACGGCGAAACACAAGGCCACCGTCACCTGCCTTTCGGGCTTCGCTTCCTGTCTGTCGATGGCCGATGACATGATCGACCCTTCGTTGGTTCCGTTCGGAGCCGCCGCTCCGGGTGCGGAACTCCTGCCTCTCGACAAACTCGCACGGCTCACCGCTTCGATCGTCCGACGCTCACCCGCCGAGGCGATGAAATACGATCCCGCCCCCGGCAGTTTCGCCCTGCGCAAGCAACTCAGCCGTCGTTCGCTCGACTGGGGATGCAGTCTTTCGCCGGACGATTTCGTCATCACCGTCGGCGCGAGCGAAGCCCTCCACCTCGCGCTGCTCGCCACGACGAAACCCGGAGACACGGTGATCGTCGAATCACCGGCCTACTACGGCACCCTCAATCTCATGGCGCAGCTCAAGCTCCGCGTCGTCGCGATCCCCGCTTGCTCGGCGGATGGCATCGACATCGAAGCCGTCGGCAAAGCGCTCGGACGTCATCGTGTCTCGGCCATTCTGGTGGTGCCGAGTTTCTCCAATCCGATCGGAAGCCTCATGCCGGAAACCAACCGCATGGCCCTTCTCGAACTGGCGTCACAACACGGTGTTCCGATCATCGAGGACGACATCTACGGCGACATTCCGCACGACGGCCCGCGTCCCCGCTGCATGAAAGCGATGGACCATGAGGACAACGTCATCCTCTGCGGATCGTTTTCGAAGACCCTCGCCCCCGGCTACCGTGTCGGCTACATCGTCGCCGGAAAACATTCGGCACGGGTCCGCGAGTTGAAGCACGCGTTCAATCTCGGCGGCTCGTCGCTCTCCGCGCTGGCCATCGCCGAATTCCTCAAGACCGGCGGCTACGAACGGCACCTGAGAAGACTCCGCCACAC
>DATLIO010000028.1:0-1997 GCA_035539355.1 Luteolibacter sp. | reverse complement strand
TCACGTCGTACTCGACCAGGATCCCGGCGCGGTGGCCCTCCTCGCCCTGCTCGATGCTGTAGAACGCCGTCATGTCCGCAACCCGCGCGGCCTGCTCCATGTTGTGGGTGACGATGACGATCGTGTAATCCTTCTTCAGTTCAACCAGCAGTTCTTCGATCTTGAGGGTCGCGAGCGGATCGAGAGCGGCGCACGGCTCGTCCATGAGCAGGATGTCCGGCTGGTTCGCGATGGCGCGGGCGATGCAAAGGCGCTGCTGCTGGCCACCGGAAAGTCCGAAAGCGCTCGTGTGGAGCCGGTCCTTCACTTCATCCCAGAGAGCCGCACCGCGGAGCGAACGTTCGGCGGCATCATCGAGTTCGCTTTTCTTTTTCACTCCGGAAACACGGAGGCTGAAGATGACGTTCTCGTAGATCGATTTCGCGAACGGATTGTATTTCTGGAACACCATGCCGACACGGCGGCGGAGTTCCTGGAGATCGATGTCCCTGCGGTTGATGTCGATGTCGTGGATGTGGACGGAACCGGAAGTGATCTGGGCGCCGGCGATGCGGTCGTTGATCCGGTTGAAACAACGGAGCAACGTCGATTTCCCGCAGCCGGAGGGTCCGATGAACGCGGTGACCTTCCGGTCCGGAATGTCGAGCGTCACGTCGTGCAGGACCTGCTTCGAGCCGTAGGCGAAGTTGACGTTGCGGACGCTGATGGCGGTGGTCATCGGTGCGGCTACGATCTCCGAGGGATTCTGGTGATCTTTCAAGGCGGTTACCATTTGAGTTTCGCACGGAGTTTGGACCGCAGGATCATGGAACCCGCGGAAAGCAGCGCGACGAGCATGAGGAAAACGAAAACGGATCCGAACTGCGCGCGCTCGGTGTATTCCGAAGCAGGGATCCGCGCGGCGAGGGTGTAGATGTGATAGGGCAGCGCCTGCACCTGCGAGGAAAGGATGTCGAACGGATTCGAAATGCCTTCCCACGGGAACGTGTCCTTCGCGGCGACGGCGGCGGTGAACATGATCGGCGCGGTTTCACCGGCGACACGGGCGATCGAAAGCAGCGCGGAGGTCAGGATACCGGGAAGCGAGTAAGGCAGCACGCACTTGCGGATCGTCTGCCAGCGGGTCGCACCCATCGCCAGCGATGCGTCACGGAAACCCTGCGGGACCGCGCGCAGCGATTCTTCGGATGCGGTGATGATGACGGGAAGGATCATGCAAGCCAGTGTGGCGCAACCTGCGATCAGGGAGGAATTCCAACCTTGGAAACTGAGGTAGAGATCGTTGATGAACAGCGGGATCGCCAGGAACGAGCGATCCGACGGGGTTCCGGTGATCACCGGAACGGCGAGCACGAACACCGAGAAACCGAACAGACCGAAAACGATCGAGGGAACACCCGCGAGGTTGAGGATCGCGAGACGCACCGCATCGATGAACGGGCTTTGTTTCGCATACTCGGCGAGATAGATCGCGGCGCTGACACCGAAGAACAATGCGAGGACGATGGAGCCGATGGTCAACAATGCCGTTCCTGCGATCGGGCCGGCGATGCCACCGCCGGAATAGGAATAGGTGGATTCGTTGTAGATCGGCTTGCCTTCGTTCGCGGCGAGATAAGCGCTGTATTGCGAAGCCGGAAGCTGGTGGCGGGTGCCTTCCGAGTCGTCGAAAACGTGGAGTGTCTCGTTCTTCGCGGTGAGGAAATCGAGATCAACGAACGGCGCCTTGGTCGTGAAGATCGCAGGAGCGCCATCGACGACGATTTTCGCGAACAGCGCGACGGCGATCAGGACGATGAGATACGTGACGGCCCCGAGGACGATGCGCACGGCGAGGGTGCCGGCATAGCCTTTCGGCATTCCCTTGCGGATCAGTTTTTCAGAATTCCACATGATCAGTGAGGCTGCTTTTTGAAGAACCGGCGGGCGGTGGCGTTGATGCCGAGGACGATCGCGAAGAGGAGGATGCCGACGACGAACAAGGCGCGGTAGTGGAC
>DATLIO010000027.1:0-4406 GCA_035539355.1 Luteolibacter sp. | reverse complement strand
ATACGATACGTTCCGGATCGCCGGGATGTTGCAACCCCTCCGGCGTTTTCGCTCAGGCCAGCGTCCGTTTCAAAATCCCCATCGTTTCGAACTGCCGGCGCTGGACGAATTCACGGGCCTTGGCGGCTTTCGCTTTCGCCGCGGCGGGATCCTTCGCCATCGCGAGAACGGTCGAGACAAGGCGGCTACGGTTCTCCTCGTTGTCGAGATCGAACAGCCAGTCGCCCAGACCGATCTCCTCCCACATGAAACCCTTGGTCGTCTGCTCGACGAAGCGGCAGACGACCGCGGGCACGCCGTTGCCGACGCACATGATCGGGCTGTGCATCTCGCTGCCGAAATGACCGGCGGACCGGACGTAGGTGCTGATCGCCTCATCGGTGAGCCAAAAATTTTCACGCCAGACGACTTTCTTCTTCACGTCATCCGGAAGGGGATCGACGAGCAGTTCCTTGCCTTCCTTCATCTGGGTGGAGTCTTCGGGGCAGACGAGGACCTTCAGATCGGTTTCGCGCGTGACGGCGATGATGGCTTCACGGAGCAGGACATGGTCGTGTTCCTTCATCTCCTCGTTGCGCTTGTTCTTGGCTTCGTCGAACGGGTAGTTCGGCTTGATGCGCCAGTAGGGGGCGTTGCGGAGAGTGGGGATGCAGCAGAGGAACTTGCCTTCGGTGAGATCATTCGCTTTCAGGAAGGCGATCGCGGCTTCGTCGTTGCGGACGTCGCAGCCGAACGCGCCGTCCGGACCGAATTCGATGATCGGGCATTTGACGCCGCCGTCGCGGACGACTTTCAGTGATTTCGGATCGCGGAGGAAAACGAACGACGCGGTGTCGAGCAAGGCCTTGCAGCGATCGTCCAGCCCGTTGTTCCGCATGATCTTCATGCCGGGATCGCCGGCGGGGGCCATGGTGATGCCGTAGACGCCATAAGGTTTCTTCGTCTCGGCTTTCCACGATTCGACATCGTTCGTCGCGGTGAGATACGGGCCGGATCCGTGGAGGAGGAAATCACATTCGTTGATGATCTTGCGGTCCTTGGTGATGACCAGTTTCGGGAAACGCTTCATCAGCATCGCCTCGACACCATCGGCGACGGTGGATGGCCAGAGGATGACTTCGGCTTCCGGGAAATGTTTCTCAAGGATCGCGAGGACACCGGGCGTGTGTCCGATGTCACCGATGTTCACCGTCTGCCATGAAGAGCGCAGGACGATGCGTGGCGGCCGCTTTCCCTGGGCGATGGCCGGGATGGTGGCGAGTGCCGAAGCGATGGCGGTGTGGAGGAAATGACGACGCTGCATTGGATGAGGCGAGCTGTTGAAAACGAGGACGGGCTTTCCCTGTCCGGACACTATGGCCCGGATCGCGCCCACGATGTCAAACCCAGGCGGATCTGCGGACCCGGCGCGAAAGGAAGGCGGAAAGCCCCGCCGCGGCGAGAAGGGCGGACGAAGGTTCCGGAACCACGTTGATGGAGAAGTTGTCCATGTAGACGGAGAACGTCGAGGTGGTGCTGGTTGTTTTGGCGCTGGTGAATCCGTAGTATTCGCCGGTGTAGATGCCGCTGCTGTCGGTGAACGAGAGCGTGTAGGTGTTGGTCGCATCACTGACGACACCGGTGACCAACACCGAAGTGGCCGAGAGATAGGTTCCCGAAAGCGAGACCGAGAGCGCGTTGTTCAGCGCCAATGATGGTGCGGTTCCTGAAACGGTTGCGCCGGTCTGCGCGGTGCCCGCTTTGCTCAAGCCGATGGTTCCGGCGAGGAAGTCGATGTTGAGCCGGTAGGTGTTGGTCAAATTCGTGGCCCCGGCCGCAACCAGCGCGTAGTTCATGTTCGTGGCGGTCCCTGCGGTGAGATTGTTGGCAAGGAGCTGGGTCGAGATGGTGAAGTCGTTGGGGCCGGTGATGCCGGTGTTCAACGAGCCGGAGGCGGAATTTCCAGACATGATCTGCGCCCTCATCGCGGGGTTCGTCGAGGCGTTGACCACGTTCAGATAGCCGGTGGCCGACTGGGTGATCTTGGTGGCGGTGGCCACCGCGCCGCTGCTGCCTGCTCCGGCGATCGAGTCGAAATTCTCAAAGTAAGGGACGGTGATCGATGCTGCGAAGGAAGTCGGAGCGGCGAGAAGGGCAAATGCGGCCAGCGGGGAAAGGAAAGAGCTCATGAGCGGGATATCTGAGGAATTCAACAGCGGTCCCCAGCGTGGCTGGGGCTCATGGATGGATGTCCCGGCGGCGGATTTTGTCACACAGAGGCGCGGTTTTTTCGAAAGAATGAAAAAATGCGCAGGTGACGGTGACAAACGGACGCGACACGACATGAGAGCGGTGATGGAGTATGGCGTGAACCACCCGACGGAAAGCGAACCGGAGCTGCTGCGGAGAGCCCGCGGCGGGGATCTCCGCGCGTTTGAGACGTTGGTGGTCCGCTACCAGTCGGGGATCCGCGCCTACGTGGTGATGAGGATCATGACCAAGGACGATGCGGAGGATCTTTCGCAGGAAGCGTTCGTCATCGCGTGGCGGAAATTGAAGGAGTTCGAGCCGGGAGGCTCGTTCGGCGGATGGCTGCGCGCCATCGCGGGGCATCTGGTCCGCAACCACCGGCGGAAGTTCCGGGCGGAGGGAGTGGGGGGATACGAAGAGCTCGACCGGCTCTGGAATGAGCAGCTCAAGGAGAAGACCGGAGATGAATCCGACCGGCTCGCCGCGTTGAAAGACTGCCTTTCGCGGATGGATGGTCCGGCCTTGGGCCTGCTGAACGACCGCTATCTTGACGGGATGTCCGTGCAGGAACTGGCGGAGAAAACGGGCAAAGGCTATTCCGCCCTCACCACGCAGCTTTACCGGCTGCGGGAGCTGCTGGCGATCTGCGTGGAGAACGAAATGGAGGCGCTGGAGTCATGAATCACAGTGAAGAAGAGTTTCGAG
The DNA here is from genome assembly GCA_035539355.1 of Luteolibacter sp. GTDB lineage: Bacteria > Verrucomicrobiota > Verrucomicrobiia > Verrucomicrobiales > Akkermansiaceae > Luteolibacter. The sequence goes on along the minus strand of DATLIO010000027.1, from coordinate 1,472 downwards.
GACTGATCGCCCGGGTGCTGGATCACACGGGTGATGAGGTTGGAATGAACCGGCTCGTATCGCTGTGCCGGGAACATCCGGAGCTCTCGGGTAAATTCGGAGGACAGGCCGAAGTGGATCGTCTTCTGGAGATCGCGCTGGGAGAGCGGGCGGGGATTTCGTTCGGAGCCGCGGTGGTGCGTCGGATCGAGAGCACCCAGGACGGCGGCGCATCGTTCGTGGGGTCGGTGATGGGGAAAGTGGAAAGGATTTCACGATGGCGGAGGATCGGGGGTCGCTCCGCTGTTGGTATCGCCGCGGTGGCGATGTTGTGGGCGGGGATCGTCTGGTTCCTGCCATCGCCCGCCGCCGAATTGCATCGCGGCGACACGGCGAAATGGTCGCATGAGGCCCCTTCGGGGCGCCTGCTCGCAGGTCAGCGTCTGCTTCTCGAAAGCGGTCTGGCGGAAGTGCATTTCCTGAACGGAGCCGAGATCATACTTGAAGGTCCGGCGGACTTGGAGATCCGCGGAAAGAACAACGGATTCCTGCACCGGGGGCGTGTTTCCGTGCGCGTTCCCGAACATGCCGTCGGCTTCACCATCGACAGTCCCGGTGGAAAGATGGTCGATCTGGGAACGGCCTTCGGGATGAATGTCGGTGAGAAAGGCGATACCGAAACGGAAGTCTTCGAAGGCAAGGTCCAGGTCAAACCGCGGGGGGCGGACAGCCGGTTCGTGCTCGCCCGGAACGAAAAGTTCACGGCCGGGCACAGCGGATGGACAAAATCGAACGGCATCAATGAGAATGCCTTCGTCACCAATCTGCCGCCAAAGGCCGACGCGGTCCCCCGCTTTGTCCATTGGGCGTTGGACGAGGGGAAGGGAACCATCGCGTCCCCTCAGGGTGAACTGGCCGGCGACGGAATACCCGCCGTTTTGAGGGATCTTTCCACGGATCAGCCCGTGCCGCCGAGATGGATCGAAGGTCCGTTCGGTTCCGCGCTTTCATTCGACGGACGGGGCCAGGCGATGGAGACGAATTATCCGGGACCGACGGGAGACGCCGCACGCACGGTGGCTTTCTGGCTCCGGCTTCCGGCGGATTTCGATCCGGAACAAGGTTATGGCATCGTTTCGTGGGGTGACCTCAGTGAAGAGGGGAACGCCTGGCAGATTTCCATCAACCCTTATGCCCATGAAGGTCCGGTCGGGATGCTGCGGGTCGGTATTTTCCCGTCGCTGGTCACCGGTTCGACGGATCTGCGCGACGGGAAATGGCATCATTGTGCGGTGGTTCTTTATAAAGATGAACGGAACGACCAGCGGGTGCCGATCCTGATGTATGTGGACGGGAAGATGGAATCGACGGCGATCAAGGGCGTGGTCAGCGACATCCACACGAGCGCCCTCGAAAGTTCGCGGCCGGTGTGGATCGCGAAAAGTCTCCGTCACATCAAGCCGCGCGAAAGCCGGGGGACCGGATTCTTCCGC
>DATLIO010000026.1:0-1830 GCA_035539355.1 Luteolibacter sp. | reverse complement strand
TCGAACGAGACTTTGACCCGGTAGCGCTGGCGGGAGGTTTTCGGCCAACGTTGCTTGTAGGCTTTCTTGGCGGTGCGGATTTCGGCGGCGAGATCGGGGTCGTAGGGGAGCAGATAGTAGCGCCGGGCGAGCAGGATGATGCCGCAGAGGTCGCGCCAATGCTCGATGTCCCCGGCGGGAAGACCGGCTTCGCGGGCGAGATCGGTCATCCTTGGGAAGAGCGTGAACGCGGCTTCGCCGGAACGGAGCGCGCGTTCGGGATCGTGGATGAAATGGCGGAGCACCTTGCGGACGGCGTGGTTGATGAAAATGGAATCCCAGTAGACGTGGAGCAGCGGCGGGATGCGGACGCGGCGGAAGAAGAGTTTCTGGCGGGCGAAGTCCTCGATGTAGTGCACCTCGTGGATGACGGTGTCGGCGTGGTTGAGGAGCTCGAGAACCGCCGGGTCATCGATGGATTGTTCGACGGACTTCCCGTGGCGGAAAATGTCGATCGCCGCTTTCGCGTTGAGGCGGATCCATGAGTCGTCACCGGCGTTTTCGAGGAAGGCGAGGCGGCGGAAACGATGCCAGCCGCCGGTCTGGCACCAGACGGAAATGCCGGCCATGTTTTCCGCGGCCGCGAGTTCGCGGGCGAAGCGTTCGCAATCGCGGCCGATGAACGACGGGTATTCGCCGGCGCCTTCGTATTCGCGGCGGGCCTGCAGCTCGATGATCTTGCGGTGCGGGATGCGGAAGAAGGCTCGGTTGAGCGGGAGGTAGCGGAAGAAATCGCTCTCGCCGTGCTTCATCGAGACGATGAAATTTTCCGAGGAAATCCCGGCGAAGGTGTCGGCGAGCGTCTGGCGGTGCCAGATGAGGTCGCCGATCTTGTGGGCGCCGACGGTCCAGGTGCGGAGGATGAGGGTCTTGCCGCGTTGCTCGAAGTCGGGAAGCAGCTTCTTCAGGAACCGGTTCGTTTCATCCGCGCTGCGGAGGTGGAGGCGGGTGCGGATGGGATCGCGGACGTCGTTGCCGTCGCTTTCGCCGATCCGGAGGATGATGCCTTCGATCTGGGGGAAGTCGTCGAGGATGCCGCGGACGAGGGTTTGATAGTAGTCCTCCCATTTCTCGGGATCGGCGCCGAAGGCGGAATCGATCGCGGGGGTGAACGGGATGACGTCCGAGGTGAGGAAAATTTTCAGCCCGAATTCGTTGATGAGGAGGTCGAAGAGCCGGGCGAACTCCTGGCGGAAGACGGCGATGCGGTCGCGGATGTCCGGTTCGTGCAGCGGATGGGCGGCGAGGTGGGCGAGGTCGTCGAGGGTGACCGCATTGTAGCCGAGCGCCGTGATCTGCTTCGCGAAATGGCGGAGATCGGCGGCAATGGTCTGCCACTGAGGGCGTCGGTCGGGGCCGGTGGAAAGGTGGGTGAACGGGATCTTCGACCAGTTGACGCGCTGCTTTTCGTAGCCGCGGAAAAACGGGCCGATGGCGTCGATGAGGAAGAGGTCCATGGACCGGTCCTTTGTGACGGAAGGTTCAGGCCGGGCGAGATCCGCCGTTTGACGAAATTGTCAAGAATATCCTCCGTGGAGGCTCACTGAGTCGCCGTGGAGGGTCGCCGAGTCGCCGTGGAGGGTCGCCGAGTCGCTGTGGAGGGTCAAAGAGTGGCCGTGGAGTAGCGAAGCTTGTAAAAGCTTCGGTTGGGGACGGCTGATCCTCGGGTTGGAGTCGGGGGGCTAGAGGAAAGACGCCCCGCCGAATCTCTCACGAGATTCGCTACCCTGAATCAGGGGCGGTCATAGACCGCCCCTACATTGTTTTTATCAGCGAGGAATCTCGCCGAGC
>DATLIO010000025.1:0-6460 GCA_035539355.1 Luteolibacter sp. | reverse complement strand
GGCTGCGGGTGCGAAGATGGCGGTCGTTTCCAATTTCGATCGGCGGCTCCATCGGGTTCTGGATGAACTCGGCTTGACCGGTTGCTTTGATCTCGTCCTCACGTCGGCGGATGTCGCCGCGAGGAAACCGTCGCCAAAGCTGTTGCATGAAGCGGTGCGTCGTCTTGATGGCCATCCTGAAAAAACGTGTCTGGTGGGTGACAGCGAAGGCGCGGACGGTGGTTCGGCGAGATCGGCGGGCATCTCTTGTTTCATCCTCGATCGGCCTCGTACAACGCTTCGGAGTTACCTTGAATGGCTTTCCGAAAATTTTTCATAAAATGAGCTTGCAGAGTTCTGAGGTCGCCCCTATTTCTCCCGCCCGCCCGCCGGCCAACACCGCAGCGGGCAATACCAAAAGCGAGGATAGCTCAGTTGGTAGAGCAGTTGGCTTTTAACCAATTGGTCCTGGGTTCGAGTCCCAGTCCTCGTACTTCCTTTCACTCGGTGGATCGAAGCCTGCAAAGGCTCTCCACACTGCAAGAGGCCTTAACATTCCTTAACATGACCAACACGGTCGAATGAGGGATGATGTTCGCAACCACAAAAAGCCGATGCACTTGTCTCACCTTCCTATCCACGGTACCAAACTCCGCCTCATCGAAGCCGCTGAAAAACTTTTCGCGGAAAAGAGCACCACTTCCGTTTCCATCCGCGACATCACGCGTGCTGCGAATGCGAACGTCGCTGCGGTCAATTACCATTTCGGCAACCGCGACGGACTCGTCGCCGCCGTGCTCGGCCGTCAGGTCGAGAAAGCCGGTGTGACGGAATAAGTTCCCGGTTTCAGCTGCCGCGATAGGTGCTGTATGCCCACGGCGAGACCAGCAATGGCACGTGATGATGGGCGTCCGCATCCGCGACGCTGAAACGAATGGGGATGAAATCGAGGAACGGCGGTTCCGTGACCGCATTGCCTTTCGCCGTGAAATAAGCGGCGGTGTGAAACACGAGCTCGTAGGTCGCCACCTGCATTCCCTGCGCTTCGAGCAACGGTGAATCGATCCTGCCGTCGTGATTGGTGACGGCGCTTTTCAACAGCGTGCGGGTTGCGCCTGAGATTTGGAAAAGCTCGATGGTGATGCCTTCGGCGGGAATGCCGTTGGCGGTGTCGAGCACATGGGTGGTGAGCCGGCCGTTCATGGGATCAGGGATTGGAGGCGGAGTCTGGCGATGAGCTCGATCTGACCGAGCGCCGCGAGGAGTTCTTCGTCGCGGTTGTTTTCAAGACGGGTCGAAAACGCGGAGAGCATCTTGTCTTTGTCATTGAGACGGGCGCAGATGATGAAAGGAAAGCTGAATTTCCTTTTGTAGGCGGCGTTGAGACGGTTGAACGCTTCGAGTTCGTCGGGTGTGAGGACATTGAGTCCGGCCGCGGCTTGTTCGCTGACGGATTCCGCGGTGAGTGGAGCGAGACGTTCCCCGAGATCGGGATGGGCGATGATGACTCCGAGTTGTTCTTCAGGGCTGGCGGCGCGAAAGACGGCGCACATTTTCCCGTGGAGATCGGCGGCGTCCGCGAAAGGTTTTCCTGGCCAGGCCCGGCGTGCGATCCATGGCGAGTGCTCGAAAACCGAACCGAACGCTGCGACGAACGCATCTTCGGTCATGGAGTTGATGTCGCGGATGGATGGCATGGGTGGTGTTGTTTCAGCATCCGGTGTGCCGGTCGGGCCGGCGCATGGTTTGCGGGATTCCGGGCATGCGCCGCTTTTTGAGACGTTGTCTGGGAAAATGCACGGGGATTGCTAGGATGGGGTGCAGGCATCCCCATAATCCATGAAAGTCGTCTCGCAACAATACGGAAAGGCCCGCGTCCGGGTCATGAAAATCCTGAAGGACGGACCGGTTCACACGATCAAGGAACTCACGGTCCAATGTCTCATCGACGGGCCGACGTATGGGCCGAGCTACTCGGAGGCGGACAATTCGATGGTTGTGCCGACGGACACGGTGAAGAACACGATCAACTGTCTGGCCTACGATTCGCTGGGAGCCGATGCCGAGCCGTTCGCGGTCCTGCTGGCGGAACATTTCACGACCAAATATCCGCACATCGACCGGGTGCTGGTGGAAATCGACGAGCGCGTCTGGGGCAGGGAAACGATCGATGGCGAGCCTCATCCGCACACGTTCTCCAAAGCGGGGTCGGCGGTTCCGTTCGTGAAGCTGGTGAAGGAGAATGGTACGATGGTCCTGGAGTCGGGGATCAGGGATCTGGTCATCCTGAAAAGCGCCGAAGCGGGTTTCGCGGACTATCCGAAATGCGAGTTCACCACCTTGCCTGAAACCTGGGAGCGGATCGTGGCCACTTCGCTGGCCGCGACGTGGAAATGGAACGGGGTTCCGAAGAGCTACTCGGCGGCGAACGCGGCGATTACCGGAGCGTTCATGAAGCCTTTCGCGGAGAAATACAGCAAATCGGTGCAACAGAATCTCTGGGACATGGGCGTGGCGGCATTGGAAGCCGTGCCGGAGATTTCCGGGATCAGCCTCGCGGCGCCGAACCTGCACTGCAATCTCGCCGATCTCTCGAAATTCGGACGGACGAACGTCCACACGCTCTTCATCCCGACGGATGAACCGCATGGGCAGATCGAGGTGACGATCGGCCGCGACTAGGCTTTCTTGTAAGCGCGTCTGCCCATGATCCAGGTTTCGTCGACGTTGCGGTCGTCACCGATCATCATGATGCTGAAAAGCAGGTTGGCGGCATCGTCGATGGTCTGTGGGCCGGATTTTCCATCGAGCAACAGCGATTGGTGCCATGCCTGGGCCGAGGGACCCGCGTTCCAATCGAGGACGACGAAGTCGGCTTCCTTGCCGGGAGTGAAGTTGCCGATGTATTCGTCGATGTAGAGCGCTTCGGCTCCACCGAGGGTGATCGACCAGAAAGCGCGGTAAGGTGAAAGCTTGTTGCGCTCGGCTTCCGCGAGGTTCTGTTTCTCCGGATCGATGCTGCCGTCCAGCATCGTGTTGTTGCACATGCCGACCTTGTAGGCTTCGTCGAGCGTGTTGAGCAGGCAGAAGCGGTTGCCGCCGCCGACGTCGGAACCGAAGGACATTTTCACGCGGCTCTCCGGATCGGTGGCGCGGCCGATGCGGAAAAGCCCGCTGCCGAGGAAGAGGTTCGAGCACGGGCAGAAGCAGACGGCGGCACCGCTTTTCGACATGCGGTCGAATTCGCCGTCCGACAAATAGATGCCGTGGCCGCCGGTGAACTTCGGGCCGACGAGATCGTATTTCTCGTAGATCCCGAGGTAGTCGTCGCAGCCCGGATGGAATTCGAGCACGCCGCGGCATTCGCTCGGGTTTTCCGAGATGTGGGTGTTCACCCAGCAATCGGGGTGTTCGTGCTTCAACTGTCTGCAGGCTTCGAGCAATTCGTCCGAAGCGCCGAATGCGAAGCGTGGGGTGATCGCGTAGAGATTGCGGCCGTTGCGATGGTATTTCGCGATGAGTTCCGTGCTGTCGCGATGGAAATTTCCGGCGCTGTCCATGTAGTCGTCCGGAGCCATCCGGTCGATGCCGGTGAGGCCGGCGATGACGCGCATGTTGCGTCTGGCGGCCTCTTCGAAGAAAACCTCGGCCGAGACCGGCGAACTCGTCGTGAAGGCCTGGCAGGTGGTCGTTCCGGACGAAAGGAGGTTGTCGAAGAAATGGGTGGCTCCTTCGGTGGCGTAGGCGCGGTCCTTGTATTTGATTTCCTCCGGGAAAACCCATTTCTGGAGCCACGGCAAAAGCTGCTCGCCGTAGGAGCCAATGATGCGGGTCTGCGGGAAATGGATGTGACCGTCGATGAAACCGGGAAGGATGATCCGGTTCTTGATGTGGTTGATTTCGAGGTCCGGGTATTTCCGGGATGTTTCGTCGAACGATCCGAAATCCCTGATGATCCCGTTCCCAACGACGAGCAATCCATCGGTGAAAAACCGGGCCGCCGCCTGTTCGTTGCCGATGTGTTTCCAGGGATCGTCGATGAAGTCCAGAAAGGTGCCGCGGATGCCGGTGATGCTCATGAGGTCGTCAATGTATAGCACGATGGCGGCCAGTTCCGGCGAGGACGGAGATGGGGGAGGGCTGGATCAAGCGACGCAGGAGTGGGTAAAAGAAAAAAGCCGCCACCCGTGAGGGAAGCGGCTTTTTGAAAAGCGGATGTCGCGTATCAGCGCTTGGAGAACTGGAAGCGGGCGCGGGCGCCTGGCTGACCTGCCTTTTTCCGTTCCTTCATACGAGGGTCACGGGTAAGGAAGCCGAGCGGCTTGACGAGCTTGCGGTTTTCCGGATCTGCCTTCGTCAGCGCGCGGGCGATGGCGTGGCGGATGGCGATGGCCTGACCGTGGATGCCGCCGCCTTTGACGACGACCTTGAGGTCGAACTTGTTCACCGCGGCGACGTGCTGGAACGGTCCGAGGATGGCGTTCTGCAGTTCAACGGTAGGAAGGTAATCTTCGAACGAGCGTTCGTTGATGATGATCTGGCCGGTGCCTTCGGAAAGCCAGACGTGGGCCACGGCGGTCTTGCGGCGGCCGGTGGCGTTTTGAGTGGTGGTGGCGGACATGAGAGTTCGTTTTTGAAAATTACTTCACTTCGTAGGCAGCCGGCTGCTGGGCTTCATGCGGGTGGGATTCACCGGCATAAACGTTGAGCTTGCCGTATTGGCTGCGGCCGAGGCGGGTCTTTGGAAGCATGCCCCACACCGCGCGCTCGACGAGGAGGACCGGACGGCGGTCACGGACCTTGGCCGGGGTTTCGACCTTCTGGCCGCCGACGTAACCGGAGAAGCGGGTGTAGATCTTGGAGGTTTCCTTGGTGCCGGTGAGGACGACCTTGTCGGCGTTGATGACGATGACGAAATCGCCGGTGTCAACGTGGGTGGTGAAAATCGGCTTGTGCTTGCCGCGAAGCAGGCGGGCTGCCTCCACGGCGACCTGGCCGAGGACTTTGCCCTTGGCGTCGATCACATACCACTTGCGCTCGACTTCGTGCGGCTTGGCGGAAAACGTACTCATGTTCTTGGAAATAAGGAAAACTCCGCGCGGTTAGGCGGAGGGGCGGGCAAACTAGGGAGACGCCTCCGCCGTGTCAACCGGGAAATATTTGGCGAAACGGTATTTTTCCGCGCGACAGCGGGCCTTTCACTCAGGTGAGTCCGTCGGACGGCTCATCGGGGCATTGATCGGCCGGGGGAGAGGGCCGGTGCCGGCGTCGCCGATGGCAGCCTGGGTTTTGATGGCTCCGGCGATGGCTTTGGCGAGTTTCTGGCGGTAGCCGGAATCCTTGATGAGGTTGGCTTCAGAGGAGTTGCTGAGATATCCGCCCTCCAGAAGGACGCAGGGAATTTCCGGATTCCGGGTCAGGCGGAGGCGGCGGCGGACGAGGTCGCGGTTGCCGGATTCCGACGGGCTGACACCTTCCATGGCGTTCTGGAACCGGACGGCGAGGCCGTGGCTGTCAACCCGCCAATAATAGGTTTCCGGTCCGCGGATGCCGGACGGTCCGCTGTTGAAATGCATGCTGATGAGGATCGCGTCGCCGTAGCGGTTGGCGAATTTCACCCGGTCGTCCAGATCGACGAATTCGTCCCTCGAGCGCATGAGGATGGTGCGGAATCCGCCGAGTTCGCCCTGGATCCGCTTCGCCATGTCGAGCGTCAGGTCCTTTTCCTTCTGTCCAGTGTGGCGGCTGACGGCGCCGGAATCCTTGCCTCCGTGCCCGGCGTCGATGACCACGGTGCGGAATCCTTTCGGCCCGGGCCGGTGGCCCCAATAGTCACGTCCGGACGATGAACCGCCGGATGTGGGTCCGGAAGAAGGGGTGCCGCAGGAAACGAGAAGCGCGGTGCCGGCCAGGGCGACGACGGTTTTGAAGGGGAAAGCCATGGTCCGCATATTAAAAGCGGAACGGAGGTTGGCGAGGTTGGAATTCAAGGGTTGGAGATTGCCTTGAACGCGGAAGTCCGCAAAAATCGCAGGATTGCATGGAGTTCAATATCACGCTCAAACGGATGGCGGTTTTCCTCGGTTTCATTCTCGTCTTCGCGCTGCTGGGTGGATTTTCGAATCCCGGAAGGTCGGAACTTTTCAAGTCGTGGATCTACGTGATCGCCCTTTTCGGGGCGGGGGCGGTTTCCGCCAGCTTCGTGGATCACTGGGCGGGATTGATCGATCGGACGAACATCCGCTGGCTCTATATCGTCCTGGGAATTCTGGCGATGGGCAGCTCGGTGGTCTGGCTGCACGTGCTGAGATCCTCCGCTGAAATTTCTTGAGAGCCTGGAATCTGTCATCAATACTGTTCGCATGATCGCTTGTCTGTTCAGCTGCGAACACGCCACCTGCGCCGTGCCGGAGGCGTTCCGCGATCTTTTCAGCGGATCGGAGGAAACGGTGATGTCGCCGAAAGGTTGGGATCCGGGGGC
>DATLIO010000024.1:0-11789 GCA_035539355.1 Luteolibacter sp. | reverse complement strand
TTGGTGAATGCTTCCGCCGCCGTTTCGCTCGCCAATGGATGGACGAATCTTCCCGCGCAGACATCGCTGGCTTCGACGGTTTCGAGCAGCCTTCCGATTCCCGAGAACAATCAGGCGGGAGTGGTGAAGACGTTCACCTTTTCGCAAACCAACCATCGCGTGGAGCAGGCGACGATCGCGATGAATCTTTCCCACGCGGCGCGGCGTGATCTGAAGATTACTTTGGTTTCGCCATCGGGAATGGAGAGCGTGCTCGCTGATGTCCATGACAGGGCGGCGGCGAACTACAATTGGACGTTCAGCTCCGTCCACAATTGGGGGGAAAGCGCGCAGGGCACATGGACGGTGAAGGTCGCCGATCTGAGTTCGACGGGAAACACGGCGGGCGGGACGTTGAATGCCGTGACACTCACGCTTTTCGGATCCACCCACGTTTTCCCCAATACCGCACCCAGTGTGACATGGGCCTCGCTTGATCGCAGCGACCGGTCGTTCGCGGATGAGCCGTTGCAGGTGGGGTCGGTCTACACGGAAGACCCGAACGGGGCGACGGTTTCACTGGCATATCAGTGGCAGTCGAGCACGGACGGAAACACCTACACCAACGCTCCGGGTGAAACGGCGGTGGCGCTGACGATTTCCGCCGACCATGCCGGGAAATTGTGGCGTTGTTCGGTGACTCCGTCGAACGGCGCGGCCACAGGCAGCGCGTACCAAACCAACTCCGTGAATTTGCTGACCCGGCCTCCGGCTTTTGTGAAAACCGGGGCGAATTTTTCCTACACGCCCGGGCTCGTCATCGCCGAGCAGGGCAGTTCGTCGTGGTTCGGACTTTCCGCTTCGTCCGCTTCAATTGCCGGACTGACCTTGGATGTGGACACGGGAACCTATTCGGGAACGGTCTCGGCGTCCGCGGTGCGCGGAATCCGGAACATGATTTTCCAACGCTATGATTCGCGGGGAAATGTCATTTCCTTCACCTGCCCGCTGAAGGTCGTGGCCGGCACCTACGCGCAATGGGCGGGGGATTATCCCTTGGCCAAATCAGAGCCTCCAACCGACAACGACGGCGATGGCACCCCCAATCTCATCGAATACATGCTCGATCTGAATGCGAACGTGCCGGACACGCCGTCCCCGGTGATGTTCGGCCAGGAGGGCAACGCGTTGACGTTGACCTACCGTGAATCGAAGATTCCGTCGGACGCGACGCTGGCACCGGAGTGGGCGATCTCGCTGGGAGCCGGAGTGATCTGGGAATCAACGGGTATCACCAAAGCGGTGCTGGAGGAAAACGAGACCTCGCGTCTCATCAAGGCATCGTTGCCGGTGGCTCCCGGAGATCCCAAGCGCTTCCTGCGCTTGAAGGCGACCCAGGTTCCGCCGTGACAGACCGTGTGGGAAACACGGTTGCCGCGGCAGGCCTAGCGCACATTGCAGAGCGCTGCGACCCGCCGCGGACCATCCGCTAACCACGGGAAACGTGCGGGGCGGCTCGTGTGGATTTCACCGCCCGGAGAAAAATTTTCGGATCGTGGCTTCACGACCATGGCCCGAACGGAGCGATAAACGTGCCAATTCACATGAATGGATGTATGCCTGACACAAGTCGTTCGATCCTAAAGACAAGTTTTATAATAACTTGTTAGAAAAACCTCCCGCGATCGCCGGGGACGGATCAAATCGCATGTTCCGGCTCAAACGGACACCGCCGGCTGCAGCGATTTCCAATCCGCGTCGGAGAGACAGCATGGATCATTCGCGACGAAATGCCGGGGTGCGATTTCACGGAGCGAAAGGTCCATTCCGACCGTTTCCTCGTAACGCGGATGATGGATGCGGTGACCGAAAGCACTGCCCTTCGGTGGATCGATGGGTGATGGAACGTCGCCTTCGAGAAGGATCTTTTTCCGCTGCACCGTTGGATCCGGAGATGGGATCGCGGACAGAAGCGCCTTGGTGTAAGCGTGTCGCGGATCACGGTAGATGGCTTCCGCATCGGCGAGCTCCACGATCTTGCCGAGATACATCACGGCGACCCGGTCACTGATGTGCTTCACCACGGACAAGTTGTGGGCGATGAAGAGATAGGAGAGCCCGAAGTCCTTCTGCAACTCCACCAAGAGGTTGAGGATCTGTGACTGGACCGACACATCGAGGGCTGAAACCGGTTCGTCGCAGACGATGAGTTTCGGCTTGAGCGCCAATGCCCTGGCGATGCCGATGCGCTGTCTCTGGCCGCCCGAGAACTCGAATGAATAGCGTTCCGCGGAGGCGGCGGGAAGGCCCACGCGGTCGAGCAGTTCATCGACCCGTTTCTTCCGCTCCGATCGGTTTCCGATGCCATGGATGACAAAGGGCTCCTCGAGAATGGCGCGGACGCTCATCCGCGGATCGAGCGATTCAGCCGGATCCTGGAAGATCATCTGGAAATCCCGCCGCAGCGGGCGGAGTGATCCTTGCCGGAGATGGGAAATGTCGCGGCCCTCGAAAGCGATGGAACCGCCGGTGGGTTTCAGGAGACGGACGATCGCTTTGCCGAGTGTGGATTTCCCGCAGCCGGATTCGCCGACAAGGCCGAGTGTTTCCCCGGGCTTGATGGCCAGGGAAACTCCATCGACGGCTTTCACCGAACCCGTCTGGCGCAGCAGGACACCGCCGCGGACCGGAAAGTGGACGCGGAGATCGTTGACGGTCAGCAATGGGGAATCACTCACGGTTGATAGCAAAGGGGACAGGTTTCCACCCAGTGGCCGGGCGAGACTTCTTCGAATTTGGGACGCTCCCGGGTGCCGCGGTCGGTGCGGCCCATGCGCTGGCAGAAACGGCAGCCGTGCGCGTGGTCGCCGAGATTCGCGACAAGGCCGGGGATCGTGTTGAGGATGGATTTCGAAGGAGTGTCCAACGTCGGGATCGAGGCGAGCAGACCCTTCGTGTAGGCATGCAGCGGATTGGCGAAGAGCTCTTTGGCGGAAGCCTTTTCGCAGACGCGTCCGGCATACATGACGACCACTTCGTCACAGGTTTCGGCGATCACACCGAGGTCGTGGGTGATCAGGATCGTGGACATGTTCCGCTCGGCCTGGAAACGCTGCAGCAGATCGAGGATCTGCGCCTGCACGGTCACATCGAGCGCGGTGGTCGGTTCGTCCGCGATGAGCAGCGCGGGTTTGCAGGCGAGGGCCATCGCGATGACGACCCGCTGGCGCATGCCGCCGGAAAGCTGGTGCGGGTAATCCATCATCCGCTGCTCGGGCGCCGGGATGCGGACCTGCTTCAGCATCTCGACGGATGCGTCCCATGCTTCCCGGCGCGACATTTTCGTGTGGAGCCGGAAAACCTCGCCGAGCTGTCTGCCGATGCGGTGCACCGGATTGAGCGCGGTCATCGGTTCCTGGAAAATCACCCCGATCTGGCCGCCGCGGATTTTCCGCATCTGTTCCTCGGTCGTGTGCGCGAGGTCGAGGCCGTTGAAATGGATGTCACCACCGAGGATCTTGCCGGCGGGCTGTGGGAGCAGGCCGACGATGGACATCGCGGTGACGCTTTTCCCGCAGCCGGATTCGCCGACGATGCCGACGGTTTTTCCCTTCGGCACGGTGAAGGAGACCTGGTCGACGGCACGCAGCAATCCACGCTCGGTTTCGAACGAAACGATGAGCTTGTCGACTTCAAGGATGTTGTCGGGATCTTCGCTCATGGTGCGGGAACAGGCGGAGCCTGGGGTGCGGGCTCATCGCGGTAGGCATCGATCACCCGGTTCACTTCCGGGAACGTCCTGCCTTCCCTGCGTGCTTCGAGCGTCTCCTTCTGGATGTCCTCATCGATCCAGAAACAGTAGCCTTCATGCGGTTCATAAACGGCCGCAGGGCTGAATTTCGTCTCCTCCGAATCAGGCCATTGCACGTAACGCCAGTATTCGATGCGGTTGAAAGGAACCTTGTAGGAAGGGACGAAGATCGCCTCGTCATGAACCATCTTCTGCAGCGCCCATGAAGCGGCGCGCAGTTCCTCCTCGTCACGGGCGTATCTCGCCTTGTCCACCATGATGTCGGTGTCCGGTCTGCCCCAGACGAACAGGTTGTTCGTCTGCGGTTTCGGGTTTCCTTTCTCGTCGAAAGCCTGCTGCGAATGCAGGAACTGATAATATTCCGGCATCGGCGGGGAGGCGTTCCATGCGGAGAAACTGATCTCATGCTGCTTCTGCATGACCTTTTTGTAGGAGACCGTGCTTTCCAAGCCGTCCAGCCTCAGCTCGAAGCCGCAGGCCCTGGCATCTTCCCGCAGGATCGCGAAGATCCGGTCGAGCAAAGGCATCGCCGTGTAGGAAACCGACACCGAGAGCCGTGTGCCGTCCGGTTTGGTGAGGATGCCATCGGCCGCTTCGTTCGTGTAACCCGCTTCACGGAAAGCGGCCCGCGCGGCTTCGACCGAATAAGGCCGGGCGCGGATCGAGGCATCGCTGAAAATGCCCATGCCTTCCTGGAAGGAATTGAGCCGCGTGTAATCTCCGCGGAACATGACATCGATGATCTTCTGCCAGTTCATCGCGTGCTGGATGCCGATGCGGACGTTGCGGTCGTTGAGCGGCGGCTTGGTGACGTTGAGATACATCCCGCGGGGAATGCGGGGATACCGATTGTAGAAGACCGCCTTCTCGATGTAGCCGTCGTAGATCGGCTGGATTTCGGATTTCTCGTACCACATGTCCGGCTGGGCGATGAAGAAGCTGTCCAGCTCGCCCGCACGGAACAATTCGAACGCCTTCGATTCGTCGCGGACCAGCGTCGTCACCATCTTGTCCGGGTTGAAACGGTATTTGTAGTATTTGCGGTTCTTCGCCCACCAGTCCTTCACGCGGCTCTGGGTGATCGAGACGCCTTTCACGACATCGCCAGTTTTCACTTCATAGGCACCGGTGGTCGGAGGAAAGCGCCATTGATATTTTTCGGCGTAGTCCGGACCGTATTCCGCATAGAAATGCGGCGGTGAAGGGGGGACGGCTCCGGCGGTTGCGGCGGGGTAGACGGTGGGTTCCGGCAGGGACACGGAAAGCAAGTGATCGTCATAAACCGCGATCTGCGCGTAGGTGTCACGGAAGTATTCCTTGGTGAAGGGATTCACGACGTTGTCGGAACAACGGACGTAGAGCGACACCTGGAGATCCCGGGCTTTGACGGGCACGCCGTCGGAGTAGGTCGCCGCCGGATCCAGTTTCATGTAAACCGTCCTGCCATCCGGGGTGATCGCCCATTCGGTCGCGACGCCGGGGATTTCCTTCATGGTCGCCGGGTGGAGCGCGACCAACGGTATCTCGATGTTGTCGTAAAGATCGCTGCGGAAACCGTTGTTGGCATTCGGGCCGAAGGGGCGGATCGTCGGCGGGAAATCAAGGCCGGGGAAGTGCCTTCTGAGCACGCCGCCCTTCTTCGCTTTCGGGTCGCCGATCTCCGGTTGCCCAAGGCCGTTCTGCCAAACCAGATCCGTCGGGATCTGCGACGGGTCGCCTTTTTTCAGGTAGTCGCCGAGGGATAGGCGGAACTCCCATTTCTCCTGCTCCCGCTTCAGGGCTTCAGCATGGATTTCCAATCTGGCCTTCGCCTCGCCTTCCGCCGTGGCGAGCTCGGTGTTGTTTTTGACGATCTCCTTCTTCGTCGCTTCGAGTTGTTCGGTGACGAACTTCGTGATGTGGCGGTTGTAGATCGGGATGAACCCCTCGAAGTCGAAAGTTCGCCTCACCTCCGTGGTTTCCTTCCGGCAACCGGTCGTCCCGACGAGGCAGAAGCCGGTCGCGAGAATGGCGAGCGTGGTGATGACGGATCGCATCAGCGGTAATAAGTGAATTTTTTGGGATCGAAGGCTTCCCTGACCGCCTCACCCACGAACGTGATCAGCACGAGAAGACTGACCAGTGCCACGAACGTGGAGCTCACCAGCCAAGGAGCGGAGAGGTTCGAAAGGCCGTCATTCAGCAGGCGTCCCCAGGTGGCATATTCCGGTGGCAGGCCGAAGCCGAGGTAATCCAGGGCGGTCAGCGAGAAAATCAGCGCCGACATGGAAAACGGAACCAACGTCACGACGATGGCGATCGTGTTCGGAACGAGGTGGCGGAGGATGATGCGTGAAGTGCCGGCGCCAAGAACTCGCGCGGCGGAAATGTAATCGCGGGCTTTGTCACGGTAGGCGGCGGTCCGCATGTAGGTGGCGATGCCGAGCCAGCTGAAAATCACCATGATCGTGAGGATGACCGGAAGGCCCTTGAACTTTTCCGGCACCGCGCTGGAAAGGATGATCACGACGAACAGATACGGCATGTTCGAGAAAATCTCGATGATCCGGCTGACGACGATGTCGAACAATCCGCCGAAGTAGCCCATCAGCATCCCCAGCGTGATGCCGATGAGATACACGATCGGCAGGGTGATCAGCGCGGCTTTGAAATTCACCTGGAGGCCGCCATAGAGATAGGCAAGCAGATCGTAGCCTTGTGAGGTGGTGCCCAGCAGGTTGCCTGTTTCGGGCAAAGGCGGGGCGGGATGATATTTCACCGCCCGCAGTTCGCTGGCTTTCAGCGCGAGGAACTCTTCCTTCGTGCCGGGGCCGTTGTATTTGTCGGCCACGAGGACACCGTCACGGTATTCGGCGCTGTAGATCGGCAGGCCGTTTTCGTCCCAACCATCCGAGGGTCCGTGGAACAGCCCGCGCCGCATCGTGTGGCGGATGTGGATGCGGGATCCGTCGATGTCGTAGTAAGTGGCGGCCAGACCGAAGTAGGGTTTCTGGCTGCGGCCTTCGTAGTAGATGTCATCCCGTTCCTCCAGCGGCCGCGAACGTGGCGCGAGTGTATCTCCCGTTGGATCGAAAGGCACGAGCGGCATGATCACACGGGTTTTGCCGGTGGTGGCCGCGGTTTTTTTCAACTTCCGGTAATCGGCTGGCGCTTCGGCGTTTGCTCCTTCGAGCCCGAAATCCTTGTTCTTCAGGTCATGGGGCAGGAAGGCGGGGAATCTCCATTTGCCGTCCTGCTCGACCGCCAGCGCGCGTTTGCCGACCACGATCTGATCGAGTGCGGCGAGACCCATCAATCCGACAAGGATGAGCAGCGAATAATAGCCACGTTTGATCTCACGGAACCTGCGGACGCGCCGCACCGTCACCGGATTCGGCGGGCCGCCGGACCATGAGCGGACCAACATCGTCAGGCCGGCGACAATCAGCAGCACCGTGCAGAACCAGCCGAACCACGGGAAGGCGGACGCTCCGTCACCGGTGTTCAACCATGGGACCTTGCGGCTGGCCGCGAAAAACCAACGTGCGGTGGGAAAGGCAATGCCTTTGATCTCGCCGGTGATGGCGAGAGCCCCGACGGTGGTGAGAAAAAGTCCGATCGCCCGCATCGCTTCAGTCAAATTTGATCCGTGGGTCGACCATCGCCACGGCGAGGTCCGAGATGATGTTGCCCACCAGCATCAGGAAAGCCGCGATCGCGAGCGTTCCCATGACCACCGGTTGGTCGCGGTTCAGCACGGATTGATATTGCAGCAATCCGAACCCCTGGATGTCGAAAACCGTTTCGATGAGCATGGACCCGCCCACGAAGATGAGGATGAGATCGCCGAGGCTGGTGGCGATCGGGATCATCGAATTCCGGAACGCGTGGCCGAACACAGCCCGGCGGAAACTGGCGCCTTTCGCAACGGCGGTCCTGACATAATCGGCGGCCAGGTTGTCCATCAGGTTGTTTTTGGTGAGCATCGTCAGCATCGCGAAGCTGCCGATGACATAGCAGGTGAGTGGCAGCACCGTGTGATGGGCCAGATCCTTCGCCTTGTCCCAGGGAGCCATCTGGTCGAAATCCGCGCTCGTCAGTCCGAAGAGCGGGAAGAGATTCGCGCGGGCTCCGAGATGAACGAGCAGGATCGCCCCCAGCGCGAAACCGGGAATCGAGTAGCCGATGAAAATCAGGACCGAACTCGCGGAATCGACGAAGGTCCGGTGTCTCAGCGCCTTCAGGACACCCAGAGGAAGACTGACGGAATAGGTGATGAGAGCGGTGAGGAAGCCGAAGTAAACCGCGACGGGCATCCGGCTCAGGATCATTTCGTGGACGGGATCGCCGTAGATCATGGACCGGCCCAGATCTCCCTGCAGCACTCCGGCGAAACGCTTCTGATAGATGACGACCCGCGGCTGATAGCCCGGCGCTTTTTCCGCACCGGCATTCCGGCGGAAATACCGGTCCTGGCGGTCCTTTTCGGTTTCATAGCGGACCTGCCAGCCTTCTTCCGCGATCGGTTTTCCGGTTTCCTGGAAAATGGCGGAAGCCACCTGCCCGCCGTCCCGGGTGACGTGGACGAGCCGGCCATCGCCTTTGAGAACGATCGCGGCGACCTTTTCCCCGTCGAGGTCTCCGCCGATCTTCTCGTCGGTCTGGATGCCGAATTCGCCTTTTGAAATCCGGGTTTCGCCGGGGACCAGGCCCAGCCACTGGGCATAGGCGACGAGAACCGGCTTATCGAGGCGGAATTGTTCCTCCAGCTCCTCCAGCTGTTCCTCGCTCAGGCCGCCCTGCGAGTTGCTGACGCGGCTTGATGAGCCCTTTTTTCCCTCCGCCGCCTGTTGGAGCACCCGGTCCATGGGGCCGCCGGGCACGAAACGCGTGATCGTGAAGACCAGCAGCGTGATCCCGATCATGGTCGGGACAATCAACAGCAGCCGTCGGATGAAGTAACTGGTCACGCGTTCCATGACCTTTTACCCCTCATCCGGGTCCACGCAAGTCCTGTTGGCCGGTAGGCGCGATGAAATCACGGAACCGGGTAAAAAATCGCTGCAATCCCGGCCGTTAGACGCCAGAATGACCCCGCATGCTACGTTGGTCCGCCTGTATCTTCCTGACTCTCGCTCTGATTTCCTGCCAGAAGGAGACACAGGTGGAGAAGGCGAACCGGGAAGGCATCCTGCTGGTGGGCAATTCCGCGGAGCCGAAATCGCTCGACATGCACCTGGTGACCGGGGTCATCGAAAGCAAGGTGATCAACGCGTTGTTCGAAGGCTTGGTGGCGAACGATCCGGTCAGCGATGATGCGACGCCTCCGGGGGCCGCCGCTTCCTGGGAGCACAACGAGGACATGACCGAGTGGACGTTCCATCTCCAGCCGGAGGGAAAGTGGTCCGATGGCGTGCCGGTGACGGCGCGGGACTACGTTTTCTCCTACAACCGGCTGCTGCATCCGGACCTCGCGGGGCCTTATGCGGAGATGCTGTATTTCATCGAGAATGCGGAGGCTTACAACAAGGGGGAGATCAAGGATTTCTCCCAGGTCGGCGTCAAAGCGGCCGACGACCTCACACTCCAAGTGAAGTTGCGCGAGCCGGTGCCGTTCCTGCCCGCATTGACCCGGCACTACACCTGGTTCGCGGTGCCGGAGCATGTGGTGCTGAAGTTCGGGAAAATGAGCGACCGGTTCACGAAATGGAGCAACTTCCCCAATCTGGTCGGAAATGGTCCGTTCAAGCTGAAGGAATGGCGTTTCCACGACAGGATCGAGGTCGAGCGGAACCCGTATTTCTGGGACAAGGACACCGTCCGTCTGAATGGCATCCGGTTCCTGCCGATCGACAACCAGTACACCGAGACAAGGGCGTTTTTCTCCGGCCAGCTCCATACGACCTATGCGCTGCCTCCGGACCTGCTCCGTTCGGTGAAAAAGGAAGAGCCGGCGTTTCTACGGGAAGAACCGTACGTCGGGACCACCTTCATCCGGATGAACACCACGAAACCGGCGTTGTCGGACCCGCGAGTGCGCCGGGCGCTTTCGCTGACCATCGATCGCGGACAGATCTGCGAATTCATTTCCGAGGGGTTCCAGCCGACGAAGTCGTTCATCCCGAAGATGGGCGCCTATGAACCGGATCCCGTTCTCGAGTTCGATCCGGAAAAGGCGAAGCGGCTTCTCGCGGAAGCGGGATATCCGAATGGCGACAAGTTCCCGCGGTTTTCGATCCTGATCGCGAATGCGAAAACCCGCGCGACCACGGAGGCGATCCAGGCGATGTGGAAAAAGCATCTCAACATCCTGGTCGACATCCAGAACAAGGACTGGGGTTCCTACGTCACCGCGCAGCAGACGCTCCAGTTCGACATGGCCGCCGCGGGATGGATCGGCGATTATCTCGATCCCACGACATTCCTGAACATGTGGACGAACGGCAACGGCAACAACAACACCGGCTGGAGCGACACGAAATATGAAGGGCTGCTGCGCGAGGCCGCCCTGCAGGCCGACCAGGGCAAGCGGCTGGAACTTTTCCGCCAGGCGGAGCACCTGCTCATGGATTCACAGCCGATCGTGCCGGTCTCGCACTACGCCCGGGTCTATCTCCATCGTCCCGAAGTGAAGGGCTGGCATCCGCTGCTGCTCGACCAGCATCCGTGGAAGAACGTCTATCTCCAGAAGTAAGCCCACATGTTCGCATCCATTCTCCAACGTCTGCTGCAAGGCCTGCTCGTTCTTCTGGTCCTTTATACGGTTTCCTTTTTCCTGGTGAACCTGATGCCGGGCGGACCGTTCGAATCGGAGAAAGCGATGCCGGCGCACATCAAGGCGAGGCTCAATTCGCTGTATGGTTTCGACCAGAACATCGTCGTCCAGTACGGCAAGGCGCTGACGAACCTGGTCACGGGAAACCCCGGCCCGAGCACCCGTCTGGAAGGACGCGAGGTGACCGACATCCTTTCGCAGGGCTTTCCGGTCTCGCTGAGGCTCGGGGTGGTTGCGATGCTGTTCGCCGTCGTGATGGGCATCCCGCTCGGGATCGTGGCGGCGTGGAGGAAGAACACGTGGATGGACTATTCCGCGATGGCCGTGGCGATGATCGGCATCTGCATTCCAAGTTTCGTGATAGGACCGGTGTTCGCGGATCATTTCGGCCGGAAATGGGGGGTCCTTCCATCGATGGGCTGGGATCCGACCGCCCCGTCCTCATGGATACTTCCTTCGGTGACGCTCGGTTTGGCGACGGCCGCCTACATTTCCCGCCTCACCCGTGCGGGGATGCTGGAAATCCTCAACCAGGACTTCATCCGCACGGCACGCTCGAAAGGTGCGGGCGATTTCCGGCTTCTGGCGGTCCACAGCCTGCGGGGCGGATTGATCCCCGCCGTGGCGTTCATCGGGCCGGCGTTCGCGGCGATCATCTCGGGATCGGTGGTCATCGAGAGCGTGTTCGCGATGCCGGGTCTCGGCCTTCATTTCATCAAATCCGTGGAGACGAACGACCGCTACGTCATCCTCGGCATCGTGATGCTCTACGGAGTCCTCATCATCCTCGCCAACTTCGCCACGGACCTGCTCGGACTGTGGCTCAATCCGCGCCTCCGCTCTTCCCGCTGATTTCCCATGTCCGCCGTATCCTTTGAGAAAAGCAACTCGTTGTGGCATGACGCGTTCCTGCGCCTGCGCCGGAACAAGGCCGCGATGATCAGTGCGGTCGCGCTCATCCTGATCATCACCGCCTGCATCGTCCTGCCCGCGATCCCGCACCTGATCCAGGATCCGAACCTGCAGGATCTCCCGAAGAAAAACATGGGCCCTTCGCTCGCCCATAAGTTCGGAACCGATCATCTCGGACGTGACATCCTTTCCCGTGTGTTGAGCGGAGGCCGCATCTCGATCGCGGTCGGTTTGATCACGACCCTGGTGTCGGTGACGGTCGGCATCTGCTGGGGCGCGGTGTCGGGATACGCCGGCGGAAAAATCGACGCGGTGATGATGCGGGTGGTCGAC
>DATLIO010000023.1:0-6704 GCA_035539355.1 Luteolibacter sp. | reverse complement strand
GGCAATCCCCTTCGGTATCGGATTCCTGGATATCCACCCGCGATGCATCGATGACCTTGGAGATGGTCCCCCGGTAAAGAAGCGCCAGCGCCTCGTGATGTTTCCCTTCCCGCCAAAGCGCCAGAACCCGGGCCGGGATGTCTTTCGGCAGCGATTCCGCGGTGACCTGCATTCCCATCACGACCTTTGCCACGGGAGCGGGCGCCTTGATCTTCTCTCCGGACATCTTCAATTGGAAGACATGGCGGTATCTCCAGATCAACCAGACGATGAGACCGATCAAAAGAGCCAGCAACGCATACCCCATGACGATCGTGAACTGCTCCATCCCGCTGAAATCAGGCCATGAAGAACCGGATTTATCCTTGGGAATCTTGCGGATCTCTTCATGGACTTTGAAATCCGGATGGGATTTCACTTCGCGGATCACCTCCGCAGGCGTGCGCTCCCCGTCCTGCGCACGGGCGACCGGAGCCAGGAACACCGAGCAAACGACGGCGAACACGGCCGCGATCCCGGCCAACCGCTTGCCCAGTCGCTTGAATGCGAGTTCGACATCCCAGCCTTCCAGCCAGGTACGATTGTTCACGTAGATCCCGAATCCGGCCCCGGTGACGAAAAGGTCCGTCAGCGACATGCCGATCATCGTGCATGCGACCGCCGTCCACGAAATCACCGGCGGGATGTCCTGCGGGCGGGAGATATCGAAAGTCTCCGCCGCAAGCTGCCACGGACCTTCCTGACCTTCGGGCAACAGCGTCACCGCCAGCAGGAAAAGGCTGACCGCCACCCAAGCGGCGGCCAGATCCGCCAGCAGGAAGATCCACATGACCACCCCGTCCCCGCGCAACGCGAGCTGCGATGCGCGTTTGCTGTACGAGGAACGCCGTAGTCCTTCCAGATCCTCGACCGCAAGAACCACCGGCAGCCACGGGGAGAACCGCGCCCAGATGAGCCGGTAGAAAAATCGCCTCGTCCATGCTCCCGGAATCTGGCGGAAGACCGAGCCCCATGAAGGCTTCTCACCGAAAAGCCGGCGGCTGAGCTCGAACAACACCATTCTCGATCCCACGGGCTTGAACCACCACAACAGCGGAATAAGCAACAGCGGAGCTCCTTTCAGAAGCCATCCCGCGGCCAACGCAGGCAGCAGCAGCGCGAGCCACCACACCACGTAGCAGCGCCAGAAATCCCTGCGCACCATCGCGAGTCCGAGATCCACCGCCTCCCAGTCCGTGCGTGGCCGGATCTCCGCCGTCACATCCTCAAGCCGCATGTGCCCTCCTTCCCGCCAACAAGAAATACGCGATGTGCAGGAGCCAGAAAACGATCCCCACCGAGTATTTCAACGCGGATGGCAACAACTGCGCCGACCAGAAACCCTCCACCACCGCTGCCAGCGACGTCATGATCGCCGCGCCGTAAATCAACGGCAACGCTTCCTTCGTCGCCTCGGAAAGCGCGCGGACCCGCGGCAGCCGGCCCGGTTTCAGGATCGCCAAGCCGAGTTTCATCCCCGCCATCCCGGCGACGATCATCCCCAGCAATTCGAACGACGAGTGCCCGGCCACGAAACTCCAGAACGATTCGGGATTGCCCGCATGATTCACATATCCGGCCGCAGCGCCGACATGAACGCCGTTGAACAACAGGAAAAACAGCGTCCCGATCCCCGCGACCATGCCACCCGCGAAAATCCGGAAATCAATCGCCACGTTGTTCCAGATATAGAAACAGAACATCATGAAATTCGATCCATACTCGGATCTCAGATGCGCGATCTGATCCTCCCCCTTGCCTCCGTACATCGCATCCATGCCCGCCATGCCTTCCGCACCGAGCGCCGCCTGGATCCAGCCGATGTCGTGTTTGGCGACAAGCATCATCGCGAAAAACGGCACCCAGAACATCGCGCTGCACAGCCAGAAGAGCTTCCATTCACGTCTCACCGCGCTGGGAAAGCCCACGGTGACCAAAGCAAGCGCCGCCTGCCAGCCACCGCGTTTGCCGCGATAGATCATTTCATACCCCCGGATCACCAGCGCGTTCAGACGCTCGGTGAGATGGGTGCCATACATCCGGCATTCCGCCAGCGAGAGGTCCACGCAAAGCTCCCTGAAACGCCTTGGCAACTGGTCGGCATGCTCGTTGGGTTTCCCCTTCTCCAACGATTCCACAAGCCGCTCGTATTCGAGCCACCGCTTCTCATTCTGATGTTCGAAATCTCCGACCGTCATTTCACAGCCCTTTCTCCCGTTTTTCCTGAACCCAGTGCGCCATCGACATCAGACGCTGGACTCCCTGCTGGCCGGTCGCCCCGCTGAGGGATGACGCTTGGTCCGCGATCTCCGCCCTTCGGCTTTCGGACCACAGACCCGCCCGTTCCCGGAACAAGACCAGGGCACGCGTTTCATCCGCCGACAAACTCACCGGCAATGCCACCGTCGCCATCGGAGGAGGCGCGGCGATCACCGGTGGCGCAGGGGCTTTCGTATAAATGACAACCGTTCCCGCCGCAAGATCACCCAGCCGCTGGAAACGCTTCGAAGCAAGACAGCTCACCAACCCGACCCCGTAGGTGAACAAAATGAAAAACGGCCAGCCATCGATGAAGCGCAGGAAATTCCGGACGATGGCCTGACCCAGTGTGATCGGCGATCCGTTGTCCTGTACGACCTTCAGCCCCACCATCCGTTTTCCCGGTGTCGCACCACGCTTCCCTGCTTCGAAGATCACCGGATAAAACCAGTCGAGCAGGAACATCGCCAACATCGTCAGGCCGATCGCGACTTTCCCTCCGAAGGCGAATCCACTCAGAGCGAACGCGATGCCACAAGCGGTCAGGATGAGCAGGCGGATCACGAAATCGATCAGATAGGCGCCTCCACGGACGATCGGCCCCGCGATCCGGAGACGGATTTCCACCCCTTCCGCGAGTTCCACCGTTTGCAGGGTATCCAGTTTCTCCGCCACCATCATCCTGCGTCAGACTAGGCTTCTTTTCGGCCGCGTAAATCCCGAATACTCAACTGTACAAAGCCGTGATCATATCCACGCATTTCGGCCCGGGCATGACACTCATTTCCATCTGATTCATGGTATATCCGAACGAGATACCCGTTTCCGGATCGCCGAAAGCATGGCTGCCCCCCGCTCCCGGATGTCCAAAGGCGGAAAGCGATTCTCCATACAACTTCCGCAGTTTGCGGCCGTCGCCATCGAGAAGATCCCGCTGGCAGCCACACGTGAAAACCGTCGGCTTGAGAAGCACCTTGTCGAACGCCGAACTGACCGGTGCCGCGAGTGCCGCTCTGACCATTTCGGAAAGCCCCGGCATCGCCCCGATCGCCACCTGATAGAATTTCGCCAGAGCCCTTGCCGTCCCCACTCCTCCCATTGCCGGCAATCCCGCCGACCACGCGGCCGGACCGTTCATTTCATTGACCCCCTGCAAACCTCGGGGCGATGTGAACGCCCTTCTTGTCAGGGATGATGGATCGTTGAACTCCTTGTAGAACCCTTGCTCCAGATCGGATGGCGCGGCTTTCCCGGGATACAATCGTGCGACCCGCGGCCATTCGCTTTCCGGCAGGCCGATCCAGAAGTCCAGCCCGAGAGGCTCGGCGATTTTCTCCCGCCAGCAATTACCCAGGGTTTTCCCCGTCAACCGTCGGACCGGTTCGTCAACCAGCGCCCCGAATGTCCTCGGATGATAGCCATGTCCGTCGCCCAAAGCCCAAAGGGCCGACTGCGCTTCGATGGCGGCCACCACCGAATCATGATCGAGCAGGTCCGCCTGCACATCCAGCGCCGCAAGTCCGCAGCGATGTGAAAGCAGATCCGAGAACGTCGCCTCGGGTATCGGAAAGCGTTCCCACACCTCACGGACGGGAGTGGCAGGCCCCAATCCGCTTTCCTCCAGAACCGTCAGCAATGTCGCCGCCGCAGGTCCTTTCGTCGCCGAATAAACCGGCACGAGCGTGGTTTCGGTCCAGGGTCTTTGCTGCTCTTTCTCGCACCATCCGTCGCCGGTCGAAAGCAGTTCGGCTCCATCCCACCAGATGCTGACGGATGCCCCGAGTTCACCCCGTTCACGGAAGTTCCGTTCGAAAACCTCCATCACCTCCCCCAACGCCGATGGTGAAACCGACATGACGATCAGGAGGATTCCGGAAGTTCCAATGGCAGTTCCTGCTGCTGCGGTGCCGCCATCGTTCGGTTCGTCGACCATTCGTCGATCAGCCGGTAGGCCACCGCGAGCAACGTCGGACCAAGGAACAAACCGACCAGTCCGAACGCGAGGGCACCACCGATCACTCCGCAGAAGATCAGGAGAAACGGCATCTTGCTCCCTTGGCTGATGATGTAGGGACGCACGACATTGTCGACGCTGCTGATCCCGAGCAGCCCCCAGAACATCATGTAAATCCCCCAGCCCGGCTCGCCCTGCGCGAACAACCAGAGCGTCGCAGGAATCCAAACCACCGGCGGTCCGAAAGGAATGATCGCCACGAAAAACGTCAGCACTCCGAGCAGGATCGCTCCGGGAACTCCCGCGATCCAGAAACCGATCCCTGCCACGATCGCCTGGATAACGGCCGTTCCGAGGATTCCATAAACCACACCACGGACGGTATCGCCGGCGACTTTGAGAAGGTGCTTCCCGCGATCGCCCGCCAGATGCCCGACGGCGATCTTCAGGCGGTCCGAAAGCAACGCCGCGTCCCGCAGGAGAAAGAACGCGAGAAACGCGCTCATCACCACCTGGGTCACCCCTTTGCCAACCGCAAGCCCCATGGTGAAAAGCGCTTTTTGAATCACGCCCAGGCCTCTGCCCAGAAGCGTGATCAATTTGGTGGAAGTCGATTTTTCCTCGGCTTCCTCCGGAGTGTCGTCGGGAGGTCCATCGACGAGCACGTCCTTTACATCAGCCACGATGGTGTCATCGACCACTTTGACCGGCTTCCGCCGCGAGGCTTCCTGCTTCGACGCGCGTTCGAGATCCTCCATCCACCGTTTCCGGTCGTTGCTGAATTCGGTCCAGTAACCGGCGGCTTCATCACCCACGATGGGAAGCCGCTGCACCCACGGCGGTGCTTCCTGGGGAGTCGACATGAACCATTTCTTCGTCGCACCCGCCAACGCTTTGCCGTCTTCCGCAAGGCTGAACCCGATCAGGACGACCGGCCCCGCGAGCAGCAACGTCAAGGTGAGGGTCACGAGACACGCCGCGAGCGTCCGGGATCCATTCAGCCAGACGGTGAAACGACGTTGCAGCGGATAAAGCGAGTAGGTGAGGACGCTCGCCCACATCAGCGCGGAGAGGAAGGGCCGCAAGACAACCACGCAACCGATCAGCAGAAGCAACAACGCCACTCCTCCCAACAGTGGCTCGATCTTGAACCGGTTCTGCTTCTCTCCGTCTTGCATGCCTCGCGACAAGGCTATGTCGCAAACCCTTCACGAGAAATAAAAAAGCGGAGATTTCTTTGAAAGATCCTGCGGGATTGACGGACTTGCCCATGCGGTGTTATGTCCTCGGATCGATAAAACCCGAATTATGAAACCCTATGTACCTCTTTCCCTCAAATGCCTCATTATTGCGGCACTTGGGAGCGGATTCGCTTCGGCCGATATCATTTGGGACGCCAACGGCACCACGGTCGCATCACCCAATCCGTTTGACGGAGCCGGAACCTGGCTGGACACCGACAAATGGTGGGACACCACCCTGAACGCCGGCGCGGGCGGTAATTTCACCTGGAGCAACGTCACCAACGGCGCATCATCCGTTCAGCTCGGAAATGGCGGATTGGCCGGAGCGATCAACCTCACGGGAGGAGTCACCGTGGGCGGCATCCAATTCAATGCCGTCGTCATGCCCGCCGGGCCGACCCCCGGTCCGGCAGGAACCGAAGAAGCGTATTCCTTCACCGGCGGCACCCTCACCTTGGGTAACAACGCGATCCTTGACCTGCGAACCAACTCCTCAACGTCCAACACCAACGCGGGACGCATCCGCTTCCAGGCAAGCTCGGTCCTCGCCGGAAGCAACGCGAGCATCACCAATGCGAACGGCGGGAACGTTTCCCTCGGTCTGATTCAGTTTTCCGGTTCCAACACCTGGAACGGCAACATCTCCATGACCGGAAACGGAACCGGCGGACTCTTCATCGAAGCACTCAATGCCGCGGCTTTCAACACCGCCTCCAAGATCACGATCAACAACAACGCTTCGTTCGTCGTCAACTACGCCTCAGGGACCAACAACGTCGCGATCGACGTCGGCGGAACCGGTGCCGCGAGCCGTGGTGCGATCCGTTTCGACACGACGCAAACCTTGGGCGGAAACATCCTACTCACCAGCGCCGCGCGGATCACGACGAACACTTCGGCCGGAATCGTTGGAACCCTCTCCGGAAACATCTCGGGAGCCTTCGGCCTCAACCTGAACAGCAACATCCTTTCGGCAGGCACGATCCTTTTCAAAGGCTCGAACACTTACACAACCCTGACGGTCAACCGCGGCAACGCCCAGATCGGTGAAGGCGGAGTCGGTACCAGCGGCACCGGCCTCACGACGCTCAACCAATCGACCACCGCCGGCGTAGTCGCCTATATTTCCGGAACCGGTCAGATCAAAAACGGGCTGACCGTGACCGCCGGACAGGTCAGGCCTGGCGACAGCAGTGGCAACGGGCTTG
>DATLIO010000022.1:0-5094 GCA_035539355.1 Luteolibacter sp. | reverse complement strand
AGGAAATTCAGGAAATACTCGCGGTCGTGATCTTCTCCGGGAGTGAGGCCGAATTCATCCGTGGGCTCTTCCGGTGACGTGTCCTTCGGTAGTTTCAATCCGAAGAGGAGCCGGCGGTTCCGGACCCATGCGCGGAGGCGCGGTTGGAAGAACTTCACGAATGCGAGGGTGAGCCGCGCTTTCCATGAGTCGAAGCGGTCGTCCAGTTCGCGCAGCGGCAGCATGCGGTTGACGATCTTCTGGTAGCCCGCGGTGCCCATCGTGCCGTGATAGATGATGGAATCGTGGGCCGCGCGCACGGGACCTCCCCCGTAAACGAAGCCCTGCCATTTCGCGCCGCCGGATCTGGAGAAACGGTCGGGATGTTTTTCCAACAGCAGTTTTTCCGCGCGACCGTAGCCGAGTTGCTGGCGGAGGAACGCGCTGATGCGCGGGCGGCGCCAATGCCAGACGAACGCGCCCGGGACAAATCCGAGCCGGTAGCCCGCATCGCGGAGACGCCAGCAGAAATCGACGTCGTCCCCCGCGGTTCTGAACACGGGATCGAATCCGCCGATCCTGTCGAACGCTTCTTTGGTGACCGCGATGTTGCAGCCGGGAAGATGCTCGGCCTCATCATCGGTCAGCATCACGTGGCTGGGGGCTCCCGGCGCGGCGCGGACGACCGCTTCGCGCCAATCATTCGCTTCGGGAGGCAGGTTCGGTCCGCCTGCGGCCGCGAAGGTTCCGCCGGTGAATGCGCCGCGCAGCCTTGCGATCCATTCGATGTCCGGTTCGCAGTCGTCATCGGTGAATGCCAGCACGGGATTTCCGGCGGCCGCCGCACCCGCGTTTCTCGCCGCACTCAGGCCGCCGGGTTCGAGACGCAGCAACCGCACGCCGGGAAAACTCTCCGCGACGAAATCCGCGGTGCCGTCGTCCGATCCATCATCCACGACGATCGTTTCGAAATTTCCGCCGCGCATCCGTGAGATCGCGCTGAGGCATGCGCCGATCCGTTTGCGGCCGTTGCGCGTGCAGACGATCACCGAAACCGCCGGGCCGTCGGGCAATGAAGCATCGGTGAAAAGAAACGGGTCCCATTGTCCGAGCGCCGGTTTCGCGTTTCCGTCGCGGTCGATGAGGCCGAAATCCCAGTCGAGGACTTCATGTTTTCCGGAGAGCCACTCATCGCTCCACGCATAAATCGTGAGGCCCGCGGCTTCTTCATCGTGTGCGGCCTTCGCCCCCCAGCGCAGTGTTTCCGCCTGTTTCGCGGGCCCGTTGCGTTGGGAATCGAGCCCGAATTCGGAGACGACCAGCGGCCGGTCCCCCGCGACATGATGGAGGCGTTTCAGATAGTCGCGGAATTTTTCCTCCTCCTCCAGATAGATGTTGAAGGCGGTGAAGTCGGCGTTGGCGGGTTCGAGGTATTCGGTGCTGGGATAGTTCGCGTAGGCGAAAAGCAGATCCGGCGCGATTTCCTTGCCGGTGGCGATCAGTTCCTCGATCGCTTCGCGGACCTTCGCAGGGCCGATCCAGCGGACGAGGTCCGCGGGGATTTCGTTGCCGACATAAACGCCGGCGAGCGCCGGATGCGAACCTTGCTCGGTCAGGAAACGGGAAAGAAGGACCTTGGCGCCGGTGACGAGAGCCGGGCGTTTTCCGAAATCCGCGGTGTAGCTCCAATCCAGCCCGGCGAAAACCCGCAGGCCGTGCTGGTGCGCGGCGTCCAACAAAGCACGGCAGGGGATGGAATAAAGGCGGATGGAATTGAATCCGGCTCCGGAGATGCGGGCGAAGTCGGATTTCAGCTCTTCGCTCCGGTCCCGGGGGAAAGGGCCGTAGGTGACGGTCAGGTACCGGACGCGATCCGTTCCAGACCGGAAAAATTTCCCATCTGTCCGCCAACGTTCCTGTCGTGCCACCGCAGCCACCGCGCCAAGCTAGATGCCCGGGACCCGAATCCGGAACAGAAAAATACCGGACCTGTTGACGGAGCTTTTTCCGCGAAATCGACGCGTGCCTTCGGGAGGATCCCGCGCTCTAGTGATCCCATGCGGGAAGAGCTTCTCAAGAATCCGGTTTTTGCGATGGCGGCGGAGCAATTCGACCGCGTGGCGGATTTCCTCCAACTGTCCGATGACATCCGCGAGCGCTGCAAATGGCCGAAGCGGCTCATCAGCGTCACGGTGCCCATCAAGCGCGACGACGGCACCACGCAGGTGTTTTTCGGCCACCGGGTGCAGCACCATCTGACCCGTGGTCCGGTGAAAGGAGGGCTGCGTTACCATCCGTCGGTCGATCTCGGGGAAGTCGCCGCCCTGGCGATGTGGATGAACTGGAAATGCGCGCTGATGGATCTTCCCTACGGCGGCGGCAAAGGCGGCATCGCCTGTGATCCACGCTCGATGTCGGCCGGCGAGCTCGAACGGCTGACCCGCCGTTACACGATGGAGATGATCCCGTTCATCGGACCTGAGATCGATGTCATGGCGCCCGACATGGGAACGAACGAGCAGACGATGGGCTGGATGACGGACACCTACTCGACGCATGTCGGCTACCTCGTCCCGGCGATCGTCACCGGCAAGCCGCTCACGCTCCAAGGTTCCGCCGGACGCACGCAGGCGACAGGCCACGGGGTTGCTTTCCTCGCCTCCAGCGCGCTGCACAAGCTGGGGATGGAGGTGAACGGATCGACCGCGATCGTCCAGGGCTTCGGCAATGTCGGGTCGCACGCCGTTTTCACGCTGGCTTCCTACGGGGTGAAGATCCTCGGCATCTCCGATGTCAACGGAGGGATCTGGAACGCGGAAGGCATCGATGTGAAGGCGCTCCGGGAATACTACGATGCAAACCGTACGTTGGCCGGTTTCCCGGGGGCGGAACCGATCGACGGCAACCTCCTGCTGGAACAACCCTGCGATGTTCTCGCACCATGCGCCCTTGACCGGGTGATCACCAAGGACAACGCCGCCAATCTGAAATGCCGGATTCTCGCGGAAGGGGCCAACGGTCCGACAACTCCGGACGCGGACCGGATCATCGACGCGCGCGATGATATTTTCGTCATCCCCGACATCCTCTGCAATGCGGGCGGAGTCACCGTTTCGTATTTCGAATGGGTGCAGAACCTCCAGCGCTTCCAGTGGACCGAGCGCGAGGTCATCACGAAACTGGAGACGCTGCTCCAGGGGAGCTTCGAGAAAGTCACCGGGTTCGCCCGCCGGAACGGGATCTCACATCGGACGGCCGCCCAGGCGATCGCGATCAAAACCGTGGCCGATGCGAAAGCGGCCCGCGGGCTTTTTCCGTGAATCCGCGAAATTCGCGATCCGTGGGATCTTGATATGTCATCACTGACAAGGGCAATATGCCTTCGTCGGATCACCCTTCCATATCCTCATGGCCACCTCCGAGCCCAATCCTTATGCCGCTCCTCTGGCACCGGCCGTTCCACCGCCGGTGCCGCATGCCGTTTCCCAGGTTCCGTATTTCCGGGACGGAAAACTTCTCGTCGTCCGTGACGGAACGGCGCTGCCGATGGTCTGCATCCGGACGAACCAACCGGTCACCGAAAGGGATTGGCGCAAGACCAAGACCCTCATCTGGACCCCGCCGTGGGTTTATGCGCTCATCCTTGTCAATCTGCTGATCGCGGCGATCGTCGCCACCATCATCCAGAAAAAAGCGAAGGTGACCTACAGCCTCGGCCGGGAGGCCAGGGCGAGCATCAACAGGAAGGTCGGCATCTGCCTGCTCATGCTGTTTGCCGCGATCGGCGCGATCGTCGGCGCTTTCACCCTGAGCAATTCCGGCGACGGTTCGTTCGGGGCTCTGATCATCACCGCCTTCGTTCTCCTGATCGGCTCCGTGGTCATGATGATCCTCACGAATCCGATCAAAGTTTCGGGGTATCGCGACGGTTGGTTCCAGGTGAAAGGCTGCTCTCCGGAGTTTCTCGATTCCATCCACTCCTGATTTCCCGCGGCTGGCATCCGATCTGCGGGAAGGTTTCCGGACTCCATCCGCGGACATCATGAAAATTCGCAGGAAATCATCCGCCTCCGCCGCGCCCGTCTCCTCGGAGGACGGCGCTCCCAAGCCGCATCGCGCGTCCCAGTACGTCCGGCGCGACAACCTCAAAGGGACATCGGCGATGACGATCCGAAAATCCCCGGGCGCTGATTTGATGCGTTATGCCGCCCGAGGCATGCGCTTTACCTCGCCAGGTTCCGTAGAATTCCCTCCATGAACATGAAGCTCCGGCGTTTGGGATCGTGGTTGTTGGGGGCGGTCGTCCTGCTGACGGTGACTGCGGTGATCCTCGGGAACCTGTGGTTGCCACGGAAGCTGGAATCGGTGGTTGGGGAGCGGTTGAAAGCAAGCGGCCTCACCGCGGAATGGAAGCGCGTGACGTGGATGCCGATCCGGGGGCTTGAGGTTGACAACCTCGTCATCCGCCAGGCTTCGGGAGATCGCGCGTTGGTGTGCGGAACCGATCACGTCACGGTCCGCATGCCTCTGTTGCGGGCGTTCGATCGTGAAACGCGGATCACGCATTGGAGTGTCCGGGATGCAACGGTGACGGTCGGTGATGCCGATGGGGAAATCACCCTTGAGGATGTCACGGCCCGTTGCGAGATGGGTCAGGGGAAGTTGATCGTCCATCGCGTCAGAGCCCGCAGCGCGGGGCTGACGGCGGATTTGGAAGGGGAGATCCTTCTCAAAAAGTCACCGTCCTCCCCGAAGCCGTTCGCCCTCAAGCTCCGTGGCTTGCGTGGTGCATTGGCCTCGCTGGATTTCTCGGACAAAGGAAAGAGGTTCAAGGCGACCGGCACTTTCCAAGTCGACATGACCGGCCCGGCTCCGGTGTGGAAATCCAGTCTGAACGGTGCAGGCGACGACGTGGTTTGGAAAGGGGTGAAGCTCGCCAAAGCCACCGCCGAAGCGGAACTGTCATCGGCCGATTCGCGGATCCGCGCGGCGCTTGCCACGCCGGACAGCTCCGGATCCGCCACGATCCGCAAACAGGGTTGGAAGGGGACGCCGTTTGTTTTCGACGGCACGCTCAGGGACAAGGCCGGTCGCGAGGATACGTTCAACGGTTCG
>DATLIO010000021.1:0-4337 GCA_035539355.1 Luteolibacter sp. | reverse complement strand
TTCCGAGCCCGTGCTCTCGGGGGATGAAGCGCGGCATCTTTCGCAGGTCCTCCGGATCAGGCCCGGCGAAACGATCAATGTCTTCGACGGTGCCGGAAAACGTGCCTCCGCGATGGTGCTTTCGGTTTCACGCGACCACGTGCCGCTGGAAATCGGGGAAACGTCATCCCCTGACAAATCCGGCCCGCGGATCGTCCTCGCCCAAGCCATTCCGAAGGGCAAGAACATGGACTTGATCGTCCAGAAGGGCGTCGAACTCGGTGTTTCCGGAATCGTTCCGCTGGTCACGAAAAACACCGTCGTCCAACCGGGCGAAGGCAAGTCGGACAAATGGCGGCGCAACGCCCTCGAAGCCTGCAAACAGTGCGGTCAGGACACGCTTCCTGAGATCACCGAACCGCTTTCCTTCAACGCATGGCTCGAGCGTGAAGCCGCGCTTCCCGGGCTGAAATTGCTCGCTTCCCTCCATCCCGGAGCCGTGCCGTTCCGTCAGACGCTCCGTGAAAACCCGCAGCCGGAGAGAGTCGTGATCGCCGTCGGTCCTGAAGGAGATCTCACCCGCGAGGAAGCCGATGCCGCGGTCGCGAAGGGATTCATCCCGGTCACCCTCGGCGACATCATCCTCCGCGTCGAAACCGCGTCGCTCTTCTGCGTCTCCGCAGTCCGTTACGAGTATTCCTGAATCAGCGCCGTCCGATTTTCCGCGCCGCCCGCTTCGCTTCTCCCCACGCATCCTCCATTTCATCCGGAGTCGCCGCTTCCAAAGTCAGCCCGCGCTCTTTCAAAAGCTTCTCCATGTTGGTGAACCGCGTTTCGAATTTCGCGTTCGCCGTCGCCATCAGGATCTCCGGATCTACCTTCCTGAATCGCGCGAGATTCACCACCGAGAACAACAGATCGCCGAGTTCCTCGGAAATGCCCTCCATGTCCTGCGCGTCGATCGCGCCCTGGAGTTCGAGCAGCTCTTCATGGATCTTTGAAATCACCCCCGTCTCCACCGGCCAATCGAAACCGACCTTCGCGGCCTTCTTCTGCAGCTTCGCCGCACGCATCAATCCGGGAAGGCCCTTGCCCACACCGTAAAGGTACGGCTGCTCCAGATCCCCTTTCTCCGCCCGCTTGATCTCGTCCCACTGCTTGAGCACGCCTTCCGTGCCGCCGACCTCGCTTTTTCCGAACACATGCGGATGCCGCCGCACGAGTTTCTCGCTGATGCCGCGCGCGACTTCATCGAAATCGAAACGGCCCGTCTCACCGGCGATCTCACTGTGGAAAACCACCTGCAGCAGCAGATCCCCGAGCTCTTCCTTCAGATGCTCGTGGTCGCTCCGCTGGATCGCATCGATCGATTCGTAAGCTTCCTCGATCAGATTCGGCACCAGCGATTCGTGCGTCTGTTCCGCATCCCACGGGCATCCGCCCGGCGCGCGCAGACGGTGCATGATCGCCCGCAGCCGCTCCAGTTGCCTGTCCTTGTCGGCGCATCCGATCATTTCCGTGTCATCCATCATTTCGTCTGGTTCTGTGAAGCCTTGTGGAGCTTCTCGCGCTCTTCATCCGTCAGGCTCGCGAAGCCGTCGCGGGAAATCTTGTCGAGGATCAGGTCGATCTCGGAATCCTTGCGGAGATCCACACGCGGCCGCAATTTCGGCTCGGATTTCCTGCTGAAAGCCTTCGGGCGGATGATCTCCACATCGCGGTCACGTCTTCCGCACCAGTTGAGGAGCCACGGGAATTTCATCAGCAGGTAGCCGAACATCGCACCGCCGAGATGGCCCGCCTCCCCTCCGTCATTGCCTCCTATATTGGTGATGACCACGACCACGGCGATGCCGAGAACGAGCATCGCCATCCGCCGCATCGAAAGTTCAATCGGCGGAAACAGAAGCCGTACCCGCAGGTTCGGAGCGATCACCGCGATGCCGACCAGCATGCCATACAGCCCTGCGGAAGCACCGACGATCCCCCGATCCGTCAGCACCCCGGCGAATACCAACACCATATACAGAACCCCTCCTCCGATTCCGGAGATCAGATAGAACGCGAGGAATTTCGCAGCCCCCCAGTAGCGCTCCATCCACGGCCCGAAGAAATAAAGCCCGATCGAGTTGAACACGATGTGGATCACCCCGGCATGGAGGAATTGGAACGTGATGAACTCCCAGACGCGTCCTTCGAAAACCGCGCTCTCCACCCTGAACGCGCCGAACATCCGGATCTGCCGTTGAAGCAGGAGCACATCCACCAGATGGATCACGATGTTCAGGATGAGCAACGCTTTCGTCACCGGCGGGATGCTGGCGAGAAATCCGCCTCCTCCGCCCGATTCCGGTTCATAATGTCGATCCGCCATGCCCATCGCTGCCTTCGGTTAGCATGGCGGACCTTGTCCCGCAAGGACTCACGGAGATCGTGTGATTTCTTTGAAAAAATCCCCCGCCGGGCGGCGTTATACATCCAGTGCGCAGGGCGCACGTCAGGGCGGCCACCGCCTCACGCTTCCCAACAGGGCGCGAGGCGATGGCGGCCCGATTCATTTTCAGCCGGACGGGCCGGATGTGGCATTTCCGCATTTTCTTCGCTCCCCGGCGGCATCGGATTGCATATCGGCACGCGTTTCGCTTTAAATGGCAGTCCCATGAACCAGACTTTCCTTACTTCCCACCAGCCGCTTCAGAAATGGGTCGATAAAATGGTCGCCCTTTGCAAACCGGATTCCGTCGAATGGTGCGATGGTTCTTCCGCCGAATGGGATCGCCTGACGACGAAGCTTGTCGATGCCGGCACCTTCACCCGCCTCAATCCCGAAAAACGTCCCAATTCTTTCCTCGCACGCTCTTCACCTTCGGACGTCGCCCGCGTTGAAGACCGCACGTTCATCTGCACCCGCCGCCGCGAGGAAGCCGGACCGACGAACAACTGGGCGGAGCCCGCCGAAATGCGCGAGATGCTCGACGCGAAATTCGACGGCTGCATGAAGGGCCGCACGATGTACATCATCCCGTTCTGCATGGGCCCGATCGATTCGCCGCTCGCGAAAATCGGCGTGCAGGTCACGGACAGCGCCTATGCCGTCGTCAACATGCACATCATGTGCAAGACCGGCTCGTCCGTTCTCAAACGCCTCGAAGACGAATGGGCCGGCATCGCCCCGAAGAAGCGCGACGGCCACAAATTTTTCATCCCGTGCCTTCATTCCGTCGGCCTTCCGCTCGAGCCCGGCCAGAAGGATGTGGCATGGCCGTGCAACGACGACAAATACATCGTCCATTTCGTCGAGACCCGCGAGATCATGTCCTATGGCTCCGGTTACGGCGGCAACGCGTTGCTCGGAAAGAAATGCCTCGCCCTGCGCATCGCCTCGAACATCGCCCGCGAGCACCGCTGGATGGCCGAGCACATGCTCATCGTCGGCATCCAGGCTCCGGACGGCACGAAGACGTATGTTTCCGCCGCTTTCCCATCCGCCTGCGGCAAGACGAACCTCGCGATGATCGTCCCGCCGAAAAAATATCAGGACGCGGGTTGGAAGACCTCGCTCATCGGCGATGACATCGCATGGCTCTGGCCGCACAAGGACGGCAAGCTGCATGCGATCAATCCGGAAACCGGTTTCTTCGGCGT
Organism: Luteolibacter sp.; assembly: GCA_035539355.1. Lineage (GTDB taxonomy): Bacteria > Verrucomicrobiota > Verrucomicrobiia > Verrucomicrobiales > Akkermansiaceae > Luteolibacter. Next base: position 713 of record DATLIO010000021.1, on the reverse strand, counting down.
CGCTCCCGGCACTTCATACGACACGAACCCGATCGCGATGGAGTCGATCAAGGAGAACGTGATCTTCACCAACGTCGCGCTCACCGATGACGGCGATGTCTGGTGGGAAGGCATGACGAAGGAGAAGCCCGCACATCTCATCGACTGGCTGGGCAACGACTGGACACCCGATTGCGGACGCGCCGCCGCGCATGCGAACTCACGCTTCACCGCACCCGCCGTGCAGTGCCCGACCATCGATCCCGAATGGCAGAATCCCGAAGGCGTGCCGATCGAAGGCATCATCTTCGGCGGTCGCCGCGCGACGACGATGCCGCTCGTTTTCCAAGCCTACAACTGGTCGCACGGCGTCTATCTCGGCGCGACGATGGGATCGGAAATGACCGCCGCCGCCGCGGGAACGATCGGCAAGGTCCGCCGCGATCCGATGGCGATGCTGCCTTTCGCCGGCTACAACATGGGCGAGTATTTCGGCCACTGGCTGGAAATGCGCCGCTACCTCGACCACCTGCCGCGTTTCTTCCACGTGAACTGGTTCCGCAAATCCGAAGACGGCAAGTTCCTCTGGCCTGGATTCGGTGAAAACATGCGCGTCCTCGAATGGATCATCAACCGCTGCAACGGTGCCGCCGCCGGCCACGAAACCCAGATCGGCTGGACCCCGGCGTTCAACGATTTCAATGTCGAGGGGCTCGACGGCTTCACCCGCGAGG
>DATLIO010000020.1:0-3523 GCA_035539355.1 Luteolibacter sp. | reverse complement strand
GACCAAAACTGTCATCGCGAATTGTTCTCCTTCAACGCTGTGGCCGATCCATCTCGCCATGGGCAAACAGGAGCGAATGGGCGTAAACGGTTTGCTGAAGCTGGAGCTCTTCCAAGTTCCGGAGGATCGATCTCCTTGGTCTGAAAATTCCCGACGTGTCTCCGAGCTCTCCTGGACCAATCGCTCGGGGTTCAAAACCATCGCGGCGGGAAAAGATGTCCAAGGTCATTCGTTCGAGGTGAACTCCGAAGTTTTTGCGAGTGCTGTCTCCCAACGGTTCCAAGGACAGATTGCCATCGAGTATGACGGCGGGGATCAGTCGGTTTTTTCGATGAATTCCAGCTTTCTCCTCCGCTCCGGACAACCGCGCTGGCTGGCGCGATTCGATTTGGCGGGAAAGGGGTATGATCTGGTTCTTTCCGGAGCGCTGGAACGTCTCGATGGGGGATCGATCTCCGATCATGTGTTGGTTCCGGAAGGGAATGACATCCGTAGAATCCACCACGAGGTGTTTCAAAGTGAACTGCAGCCGGTGGGAGATGGAATGATGGTGAACACCACCTTTTCATCGGTAGAGGTGGAGCGATTCAGGAAGGATCATTTGAAAAGGGGAAGTGATGCACCAGCACCTGATCCATTCGCGCCGGAAGATGAATCCGACGAGGAAGCCGAACCGTTCCCCGAAATTGAAGTTCCAAAGGAACTGGTCGGAATCATGGGGAAAACGACTCTCGATATGAGCAGCTTGGTATATCCATTGACTGGCGCTCCAAGCGAAGATGGCTTTGCAGGCTATGATTTGAGGCGGGGAATGCTGGTGTATTTCACCAAGAACAAAAATCACTTTTCTCTGATGGAGGGAATGTTTCTTCCGATCTGCCGTTTGCCGCGGAATCTAGTGGTCATCTCATCCGGGGATGGTCGGCTGAGACTGATGGGCCGTCTCGGAGAGAAAACGCGGATGGACGTCAAACGGGATGGAGTCAGTCTGTTTGCTTTGGAGATGGAACCCGTTCTGGGCGAGAATGGATTTATTGAGTCGTCGTTCGATTATTCCGACGAAGTCCGTGGACTGAAGTACGAGGGAACAATGACTTTCCAAGAAGGCCGTGACACGCAGGTGGTGAAAGGCGATCGCGGGGATCTCACGATACGCGCCGAGGTGATTTCGACCGGCGACTGAAACAACCTATCTCGTCAGCGTCTCGTCGAGATTGAGGATCTGGCTGGTGATGGCCGTCCATGTCGCGAGTTCGGGGGCGGGGATGGAAGGGTCGCGGGGAGTGGCTCCGGTTTCGAGGTAGGAAACCGCTGCTTCCGGTTCTTTTAGGAAGGTGTTGGAAATTTCCGTGAGCGAATCCGTGATGATTTTCCGCTCCGAAGCATCGAAGGTGCGGTTGAGAAGGCGCTTTGTGATGAAATCGAGGCGGGCGTTGGCTTGTTCCGACGATTTCAGAGCGCGGGCGGCGAGCTGTTTGCAAGCTTCGACGAATTGCGGATCGTTGAGCAGGACGAGCGCCTGCAACGGAGTGTTGGTCTGGTCGCGGCGGACGCAGGAAACTTCGCGGGATGGAGCGTTGAGGATTTCCATCGAAGGCGGTGGTGCGGTGCGTTTCCAGAATGTGTAAAGCGAGCGGCGGTAGAGATTCTCACCGCTGTCTTCCTTGTATTTGCGGGTGTTCGATTGCGGCATCGCAACGGCTTCCCAGATGCCTTCGGGTTGGTAGGGTTTGACGGGTGGGCCGCCGGTTTTTTGGGAAAGGAGATCAGACGAGGAAAGTGCCAGATCACGGATGACTTCGGCGTCGAGGCGTTGGCGAGGGCCACGGGCGAGGAGTTTGTTGTAGGGATCCCGTTCGAGTTTTTCCGGCGAGATCGCGGCGGATTGGCGATAGGTTTCCGAGGTGACGATCAGCTTGAGGATGTGGCGGTAATCCCAGCCGGAATCCATGAATTCGATGGCGAGCCAATCGAGGAGCGCCGGATGCGACGGGCGTGATCCCATGATGCCGAAGTCACCGGAGGATTCGACGATGCCGGTGCCGAAGAATTGCTGCCACGCGCGGTTGACGGTGACGCGGGCGGTGAGCGGGTTGTCTTTCGAGACGAGCCATTTCGCGAGGCCGAGTCGATCGTGCGGAGCGTCTTCTCCAAGCGGCGGAAGCGAAACGGGGACGTTGGCGGAAACCTTGGCGCCTTTGGAGGAATAGATGCCGCGTTCGAGGACGTGGGCCTCTGCGGGTTGATCCTTCTTTTCAGTCATGATGAGACTGAGCGATCCGCGTTGCTTGATCTCATCGCGAGGGGCGCGGATGCCATCGAGTTCCCTGAGGAGTTCGAGCGATCGGGGATCTTCGGTGGCGAGGAAATGATCGAGCAGCGTGGCGGTCTGTTCCTTCGTGCGCTTTGCGCTTGGGATGGAGAGGAAATGCTGCAGCTCGTTCTGTTCGCTGAGGGTTTTGATTTCCTCGGGCGAAAGCAGGCGGCGGTAGAAACGGAAATCCTGGATCGCGACGGTGCCTTCGAGTTTTTCGGATCCGTCATTCCGGGAACCGATCCGGAGCGGCGTGTTGCTGGTGATGTCGCCACCGAGGGTGTTCGGTTCGGGACCACCGGGGACGGCTTTGCCATCGATGTAGACTTTCATCGTCTGGTGGGACGCGCGGCTGCCGTCGAAGGTGACGAAGACGTGATGCCATTCGTCGGGTTTGAGTTCTTCTTTGGCGGTGATCTTGTTGGCGGCGTCCGGCCAGCTGTCGATGACATGGGCGGCGATCTTTCCTTCCTTGATGGAGATGTCCCAGCCGCGCTGGTCCTTGCCGCCTTCGAATTTGGAGATGATCGCGCCCTTCGGTTTTCCTTCGACGAAAACATGAAAGCCGTAGCTCACCTGATCGGTGCGGGAAAAGGCGCCGAGCGGACCGAGATCGGAGGTGACGGAGTTGGCGAGCAACGCGGGGCCGAACGGACCTTCGCGATGTTCGCCGGAAAGGTTCCACTCGATCGGCTGGCCGTCGGAAATGCCTTTCACCGTCGCATCGGATGAGTCGAAGGGGATGTGGATGGCGAGCGATGAATCCGGAGTGACACGGGTGATGCTTTGATCCTTGGCGGTGACGAGCCATTTCTCGAAGTCCGCGGCCGCTTCGGATTTGCGTTTGGCGAGGTCGGATTGGATGCGGTCGTGAATTTCGGTGAGTTCGGACCAACGCTCACGGTCGGCGGGCACCGGGGCGAAGATGTTCGGCGGATGTTCGGCGCTGTTGCCGTCCATCGCGCTCATCGTCGTGTTCCGGAAGAACGCGGTGAGCGCATAGAAATCCGCCGTGCCGATGGGGTCGAACTTGTGGTCGTGGCAGGCGGCGCAACCGGTCGTGAGTCCGAGCCAGACGGTGGAGACGGTTTCCACACGGTCTTTGGCGTAGATGGCTTCGTATTCCTCGGAAATGGCGCCGCCTTCGCCGGTGGTCGGCAGGCAGCGGTTGAAGCCCGTCGCGATTTTCTGATCGAGCGTGGCGTCGGG
>DATLIO010000019.1:0-2746 GCA_035539355.1 Luteolibacter sp. | reverse complement strand
TGCACCGGGCCGGGGAGCTACTTAGCTTCCGCGCACCCGAGCGGGACATGGAGCGGTAGCTCAGTTGGTTAGAGCGCCAGCCTGTCACGTTGGAGGTCGCGGGTTCGAGCCCCGTCCGCTCCGCCATCCCACTTGGTAAATCAACCCCGCCCGTCAAACGGCGGGGTTTTTCTTTCCTCGGACCGTGAATTCGTTCCGGTCTTCCATTCAGTTTCTGTATACAACGATCCCATGCCCACCGTCGCCATCGTAGGACGCCCCAACGTCGGGAAATCCGCGCTCTTCAACCGCCTCGCCGGACGGAAGATCGCGATCGTCCATGACCGCCCCGGCGTCACCCGGGATCGGATCTCGGCCCCGTCGAATTCCACCGCCACTCCCTGCACCCTCATCGACACCGGTGGTATCGGCGCGACCCTCGAGGACGGCTTCGGCGAGCAGGTCGCGATCGAAGCGGACATCGCGATGCAAACCGCGGATCTCATCCTCTTCATCGTTGATGCCCATGACGGTCTGACGCCGATCGACCAGGCGCTCGCCCAGAAACTCCGCAAGGCCAAGCCGCCGGTCCTTCTCGTCCTCAACAAGGTCGACGATCCGAAACACGAATCCGCGATCTCCGATTTCGCGCGCCTCGGTTTCAAAAACCACGTCTTCGTCTCCGCCGAACACGGCCGCAATTTCGGCGTCCTCACCGACGCCATCGATGAAGTCATCGCTCCGCTCGCCGGAGAAATCGAAGCCGAAGCCGAGATCGCCGGCAAAGTCGGCATCAAGCTCGCCATCATCGGCAAACCGAACGCCGGCAAATCCTCGCTCGTCAACGCGATCCTCAAGGACGACCGCACCATCGTTTCCGATGTCGCCGGGACCACGCGCGACGCCGTCGATCTTCCCTACACGTTCGAAGGCGAACAATTCACCCTCATCGACACCGCCGGCCTCCGCCCGCGCGGCAAACGCGATGACTCGGTCGAAGTCTTCTCCGCCATGCGCACCGAGAAGGCCATCCGCCGCTCCGATCTCTGCGTGCTCGTGATCGACCTTCATTCCGGCATCACCGCGCAGGACCGCAAGATCGCGCAACTCATCCTCGAGGAGAAGAAACCCTGCCTCATCGTCCTGAACAAGTTCGACATCTTCATGCCGAAATCAGGCCGCAATGACAAACTGCAGGCCGCCACGGAACACGTCCGCCGCGAGCTGTTCTTCCTTTCCTACGCACCGTTCGTCGCCTGCTCGGCGAAAACCGGCTCCAGCGTGGACCACGTCCTCCGCGAAGCGATCAAGATCCGCAACACCGCGCAGGACGTTCCGACCACCGGAAAGCTCAACCGCATCCTCCATGCGGCGTTCGAGGCCACTCCGCCGCCGATCGACAACAAGCTGCGCCGCCGCCTGAAGCTCTACTACGCGACCACCGCGCAGAACGAGAAATACAGCGTCATCCCCGTCCCGACCCTCGTTCTGTTCGTCAACGACAAGCGGCTCATGGCGCAGAGTTACGAGCAGTATCTCATGAACCGGTTCCGCGACGCCCATCCGGCGCCGGGCGTCCCGGTCGTGCTGTCCGTCCGGTCCCGCACGCGCCGCGAATGGGAGCCTTCCCAAAAGCCCCAAGGCCATTGAATCGGATCGACAATCCGCATTTTCCGAAGATTCTTCCACCTGTTTCCGTCGCTCCCTTTCAGAAAATCCATGTCCCTGCGGCTCGTCATCCTCGCCTCCCTGGCCACCCTCGTTTCCGCCACCGCGGCTCCGCGCACCTGGCGCAGCGCCGATGCCTCGAAATCCTTCGAAGGTGAATTCGTCGCCCGCGAAGGCAAGAAAGTCACCGTCCGCCAGACGACCGGCAAGGAACTGACGTTCGACATGGCTTTCCTCCACGAGGAAGACCAGAAGTGGATCAATCTTTATCATCCGACGGACACTTCGAAAAAATCCAACGCCCCTGTCTCCACCGGCGTTTTCGACGAACTCAATTTCGGCGACAAACCCCAGGAGGTCGAAGACAAGCTGAAGAAAAGCCAGATCGTCGAAGCCTCCACCGGCACCACCCAGAAGAGCACGCTTTTCGGCGGCACCGCGATGGGCGGCGACTTCCGCACCCGCCAGAAGATCGGCGATCTCTACGCCTACCTCTATTTCACCTGGGATGACAAAGACGGCAGCCTCGCCGAAATTTCGCTCCAGACCGATTCACTCTCCTCCATCTCCTACGATGACACCATCAAGGACACGTGGAGCCAGCTGATCGAGCTCCTCACCGCCCTCCACGGCGCCCCCGTCGAAAAGGCTCCCTATCCGAGCGCCAACCAGATCCCACCGGACACCATCATCGGCTCCCACATCTGGAAGCTGGAAAAAGGCGGCACCGCCATGCTCGGCATCTCCCGCTCGGAGCAGAAATTCCTCGTCGTCGTCCGCTTCAGCAAGAAGACCGTCGACGAGCTCCAGAAGTTCCAGATCAAGTCGGAGTGATTTGATCCGCTTCCTGACACGTTCGGGATTGGATGACCGGATTTCCCGGTTCAAACTTCGCCCATGTCCGAGCTAGGCGATCTCTTTTCCTCCGTTTCCTCTCCTGAAAAACGGATCCTGGAACTCCGGTCCCAGCTCGAACACCACAACCGCCTCTACTACACCCAGGCGGCTCCGGAAATCTCCGACGCGGAGTATGACAAGCTCTTCCGCGAGCTTGAGAATCTCGAAGCCGCCCACCCCGAATTCGCCAGCGCGGACTCCC
>DATLIO010000018.1:0-3081 GCA_035539355.1 Luteolibacter sp. | reverse complement strand
GATCCGCATCGTCGTGGTCTTGCCGGCACCGTTGGCACCAACGAATCCGCAGACCGAACCATGCGGAACAGAGAAGGTCACGCCGTTGACCGCCTGCAAGTGGCCGAAGTAACGGTAGAGATTGTTTACACTTAAAGCAGCAGAGGACATGGAAAGTTTGCCGTAAGGGTTATCAAGGCGCGACCACCGCTCCGGTGATGATCGATGTGGTTTCTTCCCAGCGGATGCCGGGGTGGGTGGCGATGACCGGACCGGACGAGGCGACGGCGATGAAGTGTCCGCGATTGTAGCGGACGCGTTCGAAGAAGCGCTGGTTCCGTGCGGACAGTTGCGCGCCGAGCTTCTGGATCTCCGGATTCACCAGGGTATCCTCCACTTGGGTCAGCGCGAATGATTCGCCGGTGCGGATCGATTCCGCGCGATGCCATTTTGCGGAGGGATCGAGGTAGTAGAGTTTCTCGATCGGGAAATCGAAGGTGGAGATCAGTTTGTCCGGCGTGGATGTCTTTTCGATGCGGCCGCGGGTGGGGATGACGCCGTCGATCGAGTGGCCCTGTTCCGAGCGGCTCTGGAACCAGTCGCCGGTGGCGGACAGTTTCCCTCCGGATGGCTGGAGATTGAAGGTTCCGCGGGTGTTCGATGAGGTGAATCGGGACCACGACGTCTCCTTCACCTGCACCGGGGTGAACAGGACCGCCGGATCAACCGCGAAGTTCGATTTCGTGAGCACGCCGGTCCGGCAGAACTGCTCCTGATGGATGTAGGCGGAATTGTCCGCCACCTCGATCAATGCGGCGCGCATGCCTTTGCCGCCGAAGCCATCCTGGAAAATGATCAGGATGATGAGCAGGATGCTGGTGCCGAGCGAAATGATCGGCGTGGTGATGAAGAGGCGGTGGCGGCGTCCGGACTTCGCGAAGACGAAGAGATTGATCGGGCCGACGAGGATGCCGAAGAACACGAGGATGATGATGAAAACCGCGTAACGGAACGATTCATCACCGAAAGCCGCGCGCAGCGGCCACGAGATGTGATAGTCGTTTTCGAGCGACATTTTCCGCGGCGACGTCATGCCGCCGCCCATCACCCGGCTGATGGTTTCCGTTTCATTCAGGGTGAGATCGTTTTTGATGTCCGTCGTCGAGACCGTGCCGAACCCGGTGTTCTCCGGCAGCGAAAGCGAAGCCGCGGAGGCGTTGGTGGGCGAATAGACGATCAGATCCCCGCCGAGGCGGACCCATGATTCGATCGCCGTGCGGGCACCGGCGGGAGCGGTCGTCCAATCCGAGTCCAGCATCAGGATGCGGTCGAAGCCGGAATACGCGAGCCAGTTGTCAGGCAGGTCCGCGGCCGTGAATTTCGAGGCGAAGGTCATCGAGCCGCCATAGCTTGCGGAGAGCCTCGTTGTGAGTTCGGCATCCAGTTTCGAGGCGTTCGGCGTGTAAAGCGGGGCACTGAGCAGGACCGACGGCTGGGTGGGATTGTAATCCGCGCTCAGGCTGTGGGCCTCCATTCCCATCGTGCCGCTCAGTTCCGTCAGGATGCTGATGGCGGAGCCGTAGGTGGTGCCGACCGGATTCTGCGGGACGACGATGTCACGGATCACCGTCTTTCCCGGAGGGGCGTCGAAAGAGAACGACGACGTGCACTTCAGGCTGTTGTCGTAGTTCGCGGAGCATCTGAAATCCAACCGGATCGAGGCCGGGGTTTTCAGGTTGTTCGCGATCTTCACCCGCACGGGGAAATAGCCGTCGGCGGCAGGTCTGGAGAAAAGCGACGTGACCTCGACGTGCGTGTCGGTGATGGGCTCGAACTGTTTTCGGATCAGCGTTTCCTGCGCCGAAGCGATCGCCGTGAGGAAGAGGAAAAGAAGGAGTCGCATCGGATGGAATGCTGGGTGGACAATGCCGGAACGGCGGAAAGGGCGGGGATGTTAGGCGGACTTCAGGGTTTTCGGCGTCGCCGTGTCCTGGACGGGGATTTCGTCGAGCAACGCCTTCACGATGTCGTTCGTCGTCTTGCCATCGACCCGCGCGTTGTAGTCGAGGACGATCCGGTGACGCAGCACCGCGGGAGCGACCAGCTTCACGTCTTCGAAACTCGCGTTCGTGCGTTCCGCGATCAGCGCGCGGGCTTTCGCGGCGGAAGCGAGCGCGAGCGCGGCCCGTGGGCTGGCACCGTAACGCACGCCCTTCGCCGTTTCCGACTGCCCTGGATGCGTGCCATCGACGAGACGCGCGATGTAGTTCGCGACGACCGGCGGCAGATAGACGCGGCGCACCAGTTGCAGCAGCGAATCCAGCGTCTCCGCGCTCATCACCGGATCGACCTGCGGTTCGGTGCCGATCTCGCGGTGCGAAACGATCCGTTCCAGCGTGCTGACGTTGTTCCGCGTCACTTCCAGTTTGAAAAGGAACCGGTCGAGCTGCGCCTCGGGCAGAGGATACGTGCCTTCCAGCTCGATCGGGTTTTGTGTCGCGAGCACGAAGAACGGCTTCGGCAGGTCATGCGTCTTGCCGAGCACCGTCACGCGACGCTCCTGCATCGCTTCCAGCAGCGCCGACTGCGTCTTCGGCGAGGCACGGTTGATTTCGTCCGCCAGCACGATGTTCGTGAAAAGCGGTCCCGGTTGGAAAACGAACTCGCGGCGTCCGTCGACTTCCTGGAGCACCGGGTTGCCGGTGATGTCGCCGGGCAGAAGGTCGGGCGTGAACTGGACGCGCTTCGTGTCGAGCCGGAGCAATTTCGACAGGCCCTTCACCAATTCCGTTTTCCCCAGACCCGGCAGGCCTTCCAGCAGGATGTGGCCCCGCGCCAGCACGCCGGTGATGACCAGGTCGATCAGTTCTTCCTGTCCGAAAAGCACCTGGTTCAGCCCCGCCGAAAGCGAGCGGAGGTGTTTGGCGGCATCGGCGACTTCGGATTCGGTGGCGTTTTCCATGAGCTTCAATGCGGAGGCTAACAGACGAAGCGGATAGGGAAATGAGGAATCCGTGAAATTTCCATGAAGTTGGAGAGCGCAAGGAAGCGCTCAAGGAACGGCAATTCTCCGAATTGCCCGTCATCGTGCCGGTCTTCCGA
>DATLIO010000017.1:0-3025 GCA_035539355.1 Luteolibacter sp. | reverse complement strand
GTTATGTCCTCCGTCACAACCCCGACCTGCTCATCATCGGCGGTATCAGCCAGCGCGGTGACATCGAAGCGATCCGCTCGGTGATCCACCAGTGCCGTGCCAAGCTTCCGGAGCTGGAAGTTCTCCTCCTTTCCCCGACCTTCGGCGGCCCTCCCGGCCCCAAAGGCCCTTCACCGGAATACCTCGCTTATCAGGCCGCTCTGCCGAAACTCGCCGCCGAGGAAAAGTGCGGTTACTTCGACATGACGACGCCTTGGAAAGCCTACATCGACAACAGCGGCTACGCCCTCGATTCGTTCAAGCGTGACGTCGTCCACGCCAATGACCGGGGCAAACAGATCCTCGGCCGGCTCATGCGTGCGTTCTTCGCTCCCTGATCCGACGAAATCTTTCTGATAAATCGATCACGGCGGCCGGGTAATCCATACCCATGTCATCGTCCCCATTTTCGCGCCGGCGTTTCATCCAGACCGCGCTTGCAGGCGGCGCGATCACTCCGATCGCAGCCAGCGCCCAGGAAACCGGTCAGGCGAAACCCGGCCAGTTCGCCGAACCGCCGCGCGATCTGCCGCTGGTCGAGGACGCCGATGTGATCGTCTGCGGAGCCGGCCCGGCCGGAGTCACCGCCGCGATCACCGCCGCACGCGCCGGAGCCAAAGTGCGGTTGTTCGAATGGCGCGGCTGCCTGGGCGGCGTGTGGACCGCCGGCCTGCTGGGATACTTCCTCGACTTCGACAAACCCGGATTCGCCAAGGAACTGCGCGTCGCCTTGGATCAACGCGGTGCCCGGGCGAACACCCAAAGCGTGAGCGCTTTCTGCTATGATCCCGAAGCGCTGAAGATGCTGCTCGAGGAGCTGTGCGTGGAAGCCGGAGTGAAGTTCCAATTCCATACGAAAGTCTCTTCCGCCCACCGCGATGGCCGGAAACTCACGACGATCATCACCGAATCGAAATCCGGCCCGCAGGCCTGGCGCGCACCCGTGTTCATCGACGCGACGGGCGACGGCGACCTCGGAGCCATGGCCGGTTGCTCATTTGAAATCGGCGAATCCTCCGACTGCCCCTGCCAACCCATGTCGCTCAACGCGCTGCTCATGGTGAAAGACGTGGAGCAGCTCCGTGAGTTCGTCCGCTTCGGCACTCCGCAGCCCGGGGAAAACAGCAAGGGCGACAAGAAGAAGCGGATCAAGGACACCATCGTGAAAACGGGGCACTTCCCTTCCTACGCGAGTTCCACCCTGTGGCACGTGCACGGCAATCTCGTCTTCGCGATGCTGAACCACGAATACGGCATCAAACCCTGGGATGCCGCGGAAATCACCGCCGCCACGGTCCGGGCCCGTGCCGAGATGAACAAAATGGTGTCCGGCCTGCGCGGCCTTGGCGGACCTTGGGAAGGCATCCAGATCGTCGCCACCGCGGAACAGATCGGCGTGCGTGACGGACGCCGGATCGCCGGCCGCTTCACCGTCTCAAAGGACGACGTGATCAAGGGCGCGCGTTATGACGACGCCGTGGTGCGGGCGACCTTCGGCATCGACGTCCATGCCCTCTCGGCGGATGACAACAAAGGGAACACCCATCGGGCGGACATGCACATCAAGGTCCAGCCTTACGACATCCCCTTGCGCGCGATGATCGCCAAGGATGTCGACGGCCTCCTGATGGCGGGCCGCTGCATCAGCGGTGATTTCATTTCCCACTCAAGCTACCGGGTGACAGGCAACGCTGTCGGCATGGGCGAAGGCGCCGGCGCGATCGCGGCGGTCGCGGCGCTCTCGAAACGGCTGCCCCATGAAGTTCCGTGGAGCGAAGGCGCGGCGAAACTTTCGGAGATCCGCCGCGCTTGAAACATTCGGAGTGAGAAAATTACAGCTCCCGGTTCTCTTCGTGGCGGAGATCCTTCGCCGACTCCACGAACACGGCATCTTCACCGATGTTCGTCGCGAGATCACCGACGAGCTCGAGCGAGCGGACGATCAGGATGAGATGAAGATATTCCTGGCTGTGGCCGACGGTCGTTTCGATCCGTGATCCGAACAACGCGTTGGTTTCGTGATGCAGTTTGTCGAGTTCCTTGTCACGTCCATGCAGGGAAGCGCCGAGCGGAGCGTTGCGGTCGCTGAACGCCGAGATCGCATCGCGCAGAAGACGATCCGCGAGTTGATAGAGCGGTTCGATCAGGTTGATTTCAGGCACCTCAGGACCCGCGGCGATTTTCTTCGCACGCTTGGCGATGTTGGTCGCGTGGTCGGAGATGCGCTCGAGGTTCATCGAGATTTTCATCGAAGAGACGACCAACCGGAGATCGGACGCGACCGGATGGAAACGGACCAGGGTGTCGACGCCCATGCGATCGATCTTGCGCTCGAGCTCATCGACTTCATCGTCATCCGCGATGACCGCGTTGGCGAGTTCGACATTGCGTTCCAGGAGGGCGGGGACCGCGCGTTCGAGGTTGTGGCGGGCCTGCGCGGCCATCGTGAGGACCTCGGTCCTCAGAGCGCTGATCGCGACATCGAAGTCGCGGAAGATATGGGCGTTTGGCATGGTGTGTTTCTGTTCTTTTTGAAATCTCAGCCGAATCGGCCGCTGATGTAGTCTTCCGTCTTTTTCAGGCTCGGGTTGTTGAAGATTTTCATGGTGTCGCCGGATTCGATCAGCTCGCCCATGTAGAAAAACGCGGTCATGTCGGAAACACGCGAGGCCTGGGCCATGCTGTGGGTCACGATGACAATGGTGAATTCCTTGCGCAGTTCATAGACCAGATCCTCGACTTTCGCCGTGGCGATCGGATCGAGCGCGCTGCACGGCTCGTCCATGAGGATGACGCGCGGCTTCACCGCGATGGTCCGCGCAATGCAAAGCCGCTGTTGCTGGCCGCCGGAAAGACTGGTTCCGAGATCCTGAAGACGATCCTTCACCTCGTCCCACAGCGCGGCGGAACGGAGCGCCTCCTCGACCGCCTGATCGAGCACGGATTTCCTCCGCTCACCTGCGAGGCGCAGGCCGTAGGCGACGTT
>DATLIO010000016.1:0-6231 GCA_035539355.1 Luteolibacter sp. | reverse complement strand
CCTGATGCTTGTCTGGATTGGCGGTCTTCAGGTGATTAGTGAGGCCCGCCTCAAGCGGGAGCAGACGCTCCGGAGTTTTCAGCCGGCCTTCGTCGGGTTGGGTCTTGTGCTCGCGGTCCTCGGTTACGGCTGGCTCCGCATCCATCAGGAAAAATCCCGGGAAACCACGCCGCTGCGGGCGTTGCTGGTCCAGCAGAACATCCCGCAGGATGCCGCCCGGTATCTCTGGGATCCGGCGGAAATCCACATGGCGTACGAGAATGAAACGCTCGCGGCCCTCGAGAAAGCCAAGGCCGCCGGGACTTTCCCCGACTGGGTGATCTGGCCCGAAAGCGCCCTGACCGGCCGTTTTCTCCGGACCGATGATGGAAAGTGGGGGACCTGGCGCGAGAACGCCGAGTCGATCGGCAACGTCCGTGAGGGCGGCGATTTCACCCTGATGTTCGGAGCCGTCGAGCTCCAAGCGGAGACCCATGGCGACGAGCTGGTGATGAAGGAGGACGGAGATACCTGGAACTCGCTGGTCGTCATGTCTCCGGAGGACGACCTTCAGACGTTCCGGAAACACCATCTCGTGATTTTCGGGGAAACCATCCCGTTCGTGGACTCGATCCCCTTGTTGAAGGAAATCTACAAACAGCAGGCGGGCGTCGAATACGGCGGATCGTTCTCCCCGGGGAAATCCTTCCAGCCGCTTTCCGCGCAGGCCGGCGGAAAAACCATCGAGATCATCCCGACGGTCTGTTTCGAGGATACCGTGCCCCGGCTCGTCCGGAAATTCCTAAGACCGGGCCCGCAGGTCATCGTCAACGTCACCAACGACGGCTGGTTCAAGGAGAGCATCGCGGCCGCCCAGCATTTCGCGAACGCCAAATTCCGTGCCATCGAGCTGCGCCGGCCGATGATCCGCTGCGCGAACACCGGGGTCACGGCCGCCATCACCCCGACCGGTGAGGCGAAGATCCTGACCGGCCCGGACGGCAGCCATTTCACCCGCGGCTCCATGCTCGCGGACGTCGCAATTCCTTTGAAACCAGGTTTTTCCCTCTACGGGATGATCGGCGACTGGGGAATCATCGCGACGGGCGTGGCCGGATTCGCCGGGTGCCTGATCGCCCGGAAACGCGGAAAAAACCGTCCGGATCCGGCGGCGGGCGTTTGAAATGGGCTCTCCGACTGTTAGAAGCTGATAGGCCATTTTTTCTTGCGACCGCCATTTCATCTGCTTTGGTAACCGCGAATTTTGCATTTCGGAGCGCCCCCTCACCGGGCGATTGGCACGGAATGCGCTTTCCAAAAAACCCCAACCGCTTCCGCAACTCCACAATGCTTTTCCCAGAACTCTCCCCCCAGGCATTCTCGCCCGTCATCGGACGGCGTGGCGCCCTCGGGACCCTCGGGCTGGCCGGTGTCGGTCTCGTCGCCTCCTCTTCCTCCGCCAGCGCGTTCCTTTTCAAGGACACCACCCCGCCGGTCGTGAACGTCAAAACCGGTTCCACCGCTGTACCTGCCCGGAAAACCGGCAATGCCCTCCAGGCCGCCACTTTCAGTGAAATCCCCTCCGAGTGGGCTTCGCTGCAAGGCAGCCTGCTGGTCGACTACAACAAATACCTCTCCGCCCTCAAACTCCAGCGCCTCACCCCGCAGCAGGTCATCTCGGCCCACGCGAAGCAGAAGGGTGTCGTCTGGAACCGCCTGCCCCCGAAGCAATGGTGGACCCGCATGGGCTACACGCTGCGCGTCGTCGACCGCATCGCCGTTTATCTCAACATGCCGGTCGAGGAAGTCGTTTCGGCCTACCGCTGCCCGATTTACAACGCCCAGTGCGAAGGCGCGAAAGTCGGTTCCTGGCACCAGGCGAACGTCGCCGTCGACGTGAAGTTCCCGATCCGCGCTTCCATGATCACCGCCACCGCACGCGATCTCCGTGACCGTGGTCTCTTCAAAGGCGGAGTCGGTGGTTACCCGACCTTCACCCACATCGACACCCGCGGCACCAACACCAACTGGTAAGCGGTTCATTCATATTTCCTGAAACGCCGGTCTCATGACCGGCGTTTTTTTTTGCAAGTCTGCCTCAGGTTTTGAAATCCCGCGTCTGGAACGCGAGCCAGCCGAGGATGAAGAGGGTCACGTTCAATCCACCGAGAAACGCATAGGACTCGATGATCTTCGGCCATGAGATCTGCTGCTCGGTCAGGAAAACCCAGGCACTCATCCGCCACGTCACGAACCAGGTTTCGTAGGGTTTGAAGAAGGGGAACTCCTGCAGGATCATGTCCACGAACAGGATCGTCAGCGTGATGATCGTCGCGGCGGCCGGTTTGATCTTCAGGCAGGAGAACATGAACGCGATCGACGAGAGCGTGATCATGCTCACGCCGATCCCCGTCGCGGCCATCGCGAGCCGTGTCGCTCCTTCGCCCCATTCAGGATAGGCGGCGAAGACCTTCATCTTCTGCTCCATCACCAGCAACCCGCCTTCCCAACCCACCGCCGCGACGGCCATCGCATAGCCGGAAATGCCGACGAAGAACACGAAGCTGAACGTGTAGAGCGCGACCGCCGTGTATTTCACGAGCAGCAGACGGAAACGGCTCACCGGTCTGGCGAAGACCAGCCGCAGGTTCCCGTCCTCGTTTTCCTTCGCGACGATGTCACCGGCGACGAGCGCGAAATAGATCGCGCCGAGAAGCGCCATGCTCAGCAGCATGATCGTGAACGTGATGGTCAACGAACTGTAGTAGGTCCCGAACTCGAGGCCGTTGCGTTCGACGATGCCTTTCATCGCCCGCTGGCTGCGGTCGAGTTTGTAGACGAAAAGAATCACCGCCTCCATGATCAGGAACGCGCCGTAGCCCATCCATGTGCGCGGCCTTGCGAACAGCTTTCTGAGTTCTCCGCGGAGTTGTTGCAGGAAAAGCATCAGTGTTTCGAGCCTCCGTGGTTGAGGATTTCCATGTAAAGATCTTCGAGTGACCGTTTCACCGGCGCGAAGGACCGGACGCGCACTCCGGAACTGACGAGTGTCTCGACGAAGTCCGCCGGATCGATTTCATGCGGCAGTGAGAACCTTCCTTCGGCCAGCACCTCGCCGCCGATGCCATGGATCAGCCCGAGTGCGGTGCCCCATGACTGCAGGTCCGCTTCGTAAACCGGCGTCTCTTCGTTCAGGCCGCCGATGGTTCCCTGGAAAACGCGTTTGCCCTGCCGGAGGATCGCGACCCGGTCGCACATCAATTCGACCTCCGCGAGCAGGTGTGAGTTGAAAAGCACCGTCGTGCCGCGTTCATCGCGCAGCCGCAGGATGAAATCGCGGAACCACTTGATGCCTTCCGGATCGAGTCCGTCGGTCGGTTCATCCAACAGAAGGACTTCCGGCTCGGGCAGCAACGATTGCGCGAGGGCGAGACGCTGGCGCATGCCATGGCTGTAGGTCCGCACCTTCGAATGGATGCGCGACGTGAGACCGACACGTTCGACGACATCACGGGCCATCGCCGGATTGAACTTGCATGTGTAGTTCATCAGCAGCCGCAGGTTTTCCCATCCGCTGAGATAATCGTAGAACGCCGGCGATTCGAAGATCGCGCCGACTTTCCGCAACGCCTTCGCGCGGTCTTCGGCGACCGGAACGCCATCGATGGTCACCTCACCGCGGTCCGCCGCGACCATGCCGAGGATGATCCCGAGCGTCGTGCTTTTCCCCGCGCCGTTGTGGCCGAGCAATCCGAAGATCTCGCCTTTCTCCACCTTGAAGGAAACGTCCTCCAGCGCGGGTTTGCCGCCGAAGGTTTTCCAGAGTCCTTTCACATCGAGCATGGCGGATCAGTTCTTCTTCGTGTTGCCGGTTGAAAAGCGGATGTCGCGCGACGCGCTGCCGTCGACGTACAGGATGATCGTGTCATGCGGATGCCAGGCTTCCTTGTCCGTCGCCAATGGGATCGATTCCGGGCTGTCGGTCATCCCGAGGAACGAGGCTCCGGCGATCGTCGATCCGTTGAGCGCCGAGTTCCAGAAATAGCTGCAGCCGGTTTCACGGAATTCCTTCACGCCGGCGGGGCAGCAGAAAATCCGTTCGGTCCGCACATAGGGAAGCAGCACGGTGTCCATCACCGCCACGTCGCCTTTCTTCGATTTTCGGCCCGGTTGGAGCGTGGGCAATCGCCCGCCGTTGTCGCGGACGTAGTTGTCCACCGCACCACCGATCGCCGCGAGGTTCGTGAGACATGCCGTTTCCTTCGCGCGGGCGATCATCAACAGTGAGAACTTCACGCCAAGGGTCGCAAGGATCGCGATGATCGCGATGACCACCATCATCTCCGTCATGGTGAATCCGCGGCGCGCTTTCATCGTCTTCCGGGTCCGAACTGGTTGCCGCGCATGCCTTGCATCACTTCGTTCATCGCTTCCAGCAATGGTGCGAGATCGAGCTTCGTGTCGGCGCTCGCTTTCGTGAAATACGCCCGCATCCCTTCCTCGGAAATGCGGTCGAGCAGGTTGTCACCGAGCGCGCGCACGCGGGTCATTTCTTCCGCGGTGCGGCCGTCATCGATTTCGCGAAGCGCCTGCATCACGAACCGTTTCCGCTCCGCGGGCTTCAGTTCATCCAGCGCGGCCATGAAACGGTTCATCGATTCCATCACCGTGAGATCCACGAACAGCGTCCGCTCTTCCGGGCTGAGCTTCTTGTAGAATTCCTCGCCGCTGCGGTTCTCGCGGTTCTTTTCCCGCTCCTTGAAATCGAGGCGGTTGATCATTTCCGCGATGTTCCGGATCTCCTTCTCGCGCTCCGCCGGATCGTCCGAGCGGCCCATGTTCGTGGACCAGTCCTCGAACTCCACCTCCTTGATTTCCTTCTCCACGCGTTCCGCCGTGATCTTCCGTGATCCGGCCCATGTCCTGACAGCCCACACGACCCCCCATACCAACGCGAGGGCGATGATCGCTTTGAGAATCACTGAACGGCGGCCCATGGCTTCGCGAAGCTAAACGAAGATGCATGCCAAGCAAGTTCCACGTCGCTTGCCTCCGGTCACGGCCCGGCCTATCCTCGATCATGACATCGATCCTCGTGGTTGGAGCCACCGGACTCGTCGGCAAAGCCGTCCTCGCGCGGGCGCTCGCCGATCCGCGGATCGGATCGGTCGTCGCCCCCACGCGGCGCGCGCTCGATCCACATCCGAAACTCAACAACCCCGTCGTCGATTTCGACGACCTGCCCGCCGATGCCGGTTGGTGGAAAACCGACGCCGTCATCTGCTGTCTCGGCACGACGATCCGTCAGGCCGGTTCGCAGGAAGCGTTCCGCAAGGTCGATTTCGAATATCCTCTCACCGTCGCGGGACTCGCCCGCGACCATGGAGTCCCGGCTTTCTGCCTCGTCTCCTCCGTCGGCGCGGATGCGGGATCGAAGGTCTTCTACTCCCGCACGAAGGGCGAAATCGAGAACGCCATCCGTGAGGTGGGCTTTCCATCGCTCACCATCGTCCGTCCCAGCGTGCTCGTCGGGGACCGGAATGAATTCCGCATCGGTGAAAAACTCGCCGCCTTCGTTTTCCGCATCGCCCCGAAACGCTACCGTCCCGTCTCCGGGGAAAGGGTCGCCGCTTCGCTTCTCGCCGCAGCCATCGAAGCGCCACCGGGCAGCCGGATCATCGCGTCGGAAAACCTCTGACCTTGAACCCGCGCGGGATTCGTCCATCCTACCACCGATGCAGGAAATCCTCGATCAATGCCAGGGTCTGGAGGAAGTCACGTTTGCCGCAGGCGATGTCATCCTTCCCGAAGGCGAAACCACCGGCCGTCTCTACATCCTGATTTCCGGCGCGCTGGAAGTCATCAAAGGCGAAAGCCCCATCACGGTTCTCACCGAGCCCGGTTCGCTCGTCGGGGATGGCTCCGCGTTGCTCGAGTGCCCGCATCCCGTCACGGTCGCCGCCGCGGAGGAAACCCGCTGCTATGTCGCGCACGACGCCAGGAACTTCCTCGCCAGCCATCCGGAGCTGACCTTCCTCGTCGCCGAAGTCCTCGCCCGCCGCCTCAAAGGCATGATCGGCTACCTCGCCGATCTGCGGAACCAATACAAAGGCCGCAACGACCAGTATGGCAGCGCCGATGAATTGCTCCTGCACCTCGCGCACCGCACGCCCAAGCGCTAGTTCACAGCGCCGACATCGAGCTCTTCGATTCCCTC
Source organism: Luteolibacter sp. (assembly GCA_035539355.1). GTDB lineage: Bacteria > Verrucomicrobiota > Verrucomicrobiia > Verrucomicrobiales > Akkermansiaceae > Luteolibacter. Next base: position 35 of record DATLIO010000016.1, on the reverse strand, counting down.
CGCGGAAATCCACTCCGCACGGCGCGCCTCCAGAT
>DATLIO010000015.1:0-2153 GCA_035539355.1 Luteolibacter sp. | reverse complement strand
GCGAGATAGGAGCGGCCGGTTTCGACATCGACCACATTGCCGTTCGCGATGACCGGACAGGGCATGATGTCGACCGCCGCCTTCACACGATCCGGATTCACGGCTCAATGGCTACATCCTGCGGTCGATCGATGAGAACGAAACGGGTCGGCCCGTGTTCGCCCAGATGATCGGGCGGGACATCGACTCGCTCGTGAGGACGGCGCGGGAATTGGCGCGGCATCCCATCGCGGGCATCGATCTGAATCTCGGCTGCCCTGCGCCGATCGTCTGCCGGAAGGATGCCGGCGGAGGCCTGCTGCGCGATCCGGAAATGGTGGACCGCATCATCGGGACCTTGCGCGAATCCATTCCCGGCCGGTTCACCGTGAAAACCCGCGTCGGTTACCATGACGCGTCCGAATTTCCCGGGTTGCTGGAAATTTTCCGCCGCCACGCGATCGACGGCCTGACCATCCACGGCCGCACGGTGGTGGAAAGATATGCCACGCCGGTGCATCCGGATCGTGTGAAGGCGGCGGTCGACATCATGCCCTGTCCGGTCATCGCGAACGGCAATGTGGTCGATGTCGAAACCGGCCGCTCCTATCTCGCCAAAACCGGAGCCGCGGGTCTGATGGTGGGCCGCGGAGCCATCCGGAACCCGTGGATTTTCAGCCAGCTCGAGGCCTCGTTCGACGGATTGCCCGGCATCCATCCTGTCCGCATGGATCTTCTCGAATACATCCGCGACCTCTACGATGAGATGGCCAGGGAATCGCTGCGCTTCGATCCGCTTTCGCATGTCCAGCGGATGAAGCGGCCTCTGGTTTACATCTGCCAGGGCATCGGCGATGAGTTCGAGCAGGGCATCCGCCGGGTGAAAACCCCGGAGGAATTTTCCGCCATCTGCTCCGCGCACCTTGAAAATGACGAACCGCTGCCAGTCACGCCGCCCGGCGATTCGAAGCTGTTCTGTGGTTTCGGGGATCTCGTCGGGTGAAGGAAATCCTCTCCACCTGTTAGAGAAAAAAGCCTGAAACGGCCCATGCGGATTCTTTTATCCGGAGAATCCATTTGCCCGGTTTGCATGCGCCGTGCTTAGTTTCACAGCCGATCCGACCGTATGAGTTCCTCGAAACCATCCCTCGACGCCCTGCGGATCGACCGCTCCGCGCTGCCTCCGGAACGTTCGCACGGCTGGATCTGGATCCTGCTCGTGCTGCTTCTCTGCGGTGCCGGCGCCTGGTATTTCTTCGGCAGGAAATCCGCGCCCGAGGTCCAGACCGTCGTGGTGAAGGAGGAAACCGCATCGGCGGGAGCGTCGTCGAAAGTCACGTTGAACGCTTCCGGATATGTCACCGCCCGGCGCGCGGCGACGGTTTCCTCGAAAGTGACCGGCAAGGTCACCGAGATCGTCATCGAAGAAGGCGTGGAGGTGAAAACCGGGCAGCTGCTCGCGAAGCTGGATGACTCGAACGTCCGGGCCGGTTTCCGTCTGGCGGAAGCGCAGCTCGAATCCGCCCGCACCGCCCTGCACGAAACCCGCTCGAATCTCGAACTCGCCGAAAAGGAACTCGTCCGCTTCAAGTTGCTCGTCGCCAGCCAGGCGGGAAATCAGGCGGACCTCGATCGCGCGGATGCCCAGGTCAAGGCGCTCAACGCCCGTCTTCGCCGGCAGAACGCGGAGATCGGCATCGCCGAAGCGGATGTCGCCCAGTGGAAACAGCAGGTCGACGACACCGTGATCGTCGCGCCTTTCGGTGGTGTCGTGACATCGAAGAACGCCCAGCCCGGCGAAATGATTTCACCGATGTCCGTCGGCGGATTCACCCGGACCGGCATCTGCACGATCGTCGACATGACTTCGCTCGAAATCGAAGTCGACGTGAACGAAAGCTACATCAACCGCGTCACCGCCGGACAACCGGTGGAAGCCACGCTCGATTCCTATCCCGATGTGAAGATGCCCGCGAAGGTCATCGCCATCATCCCGACCGCCGACCGCCAGAAGGCGACCGTCAAGGTGCGCGTGGGCTTCGAAAAGATCGACCCGCGCACGCTTCCGGATATGGCGGTGAAAGTCGCTTTCCGCGGAGCCGAGGCCGAAGGCAAACCCGTTTCCGGAAAAATCGTCTCGGTTCCGAAATCCGCCGTGTTCGATGACAACGGCC
>DATLIO010000014.1:0-5077 GCA_035539355.1 Luteolibacter sp. | reverse complement strand
AGCAGAAGCTGCATGTCATTGCCGAGGTCAAAAACAAGAAGCACACCGGCACGCTCATCACGTTCATGCCGGACACCGAGATTTTCCTCGAGACGATCGAGTTCAAGACCGAGCGCATCCTGGCCCGTCTCAACGACCTGGCTTATATCAACGCGCCGCTTTCGTTCACCTTCATCGACGAGCGCTCCGAAGGCGCCCGGCCGATCCAGATCCAGCATCCCAAGGGCGTGGAAGATTTCGTCGGCCGCCTCACGGAAAACAAGACGGTCGTGCACCCCAAGCCCATTCTCATCAAGGGCTCGCGCGACCGCATCATCGTTGAGATCGGCCTGCACTACACCGACACCTACAACGAGCAGCTCCTCTGCTACACCAACGCCGTGCCGAACCCGGACGGCGGCACGCACAGCAGCGGCTTCCGCGGTTCGCTCACGCGCGCCATCAACCAGTACGCGAAAAACAACTCGCTGCTGAAGGAAAAGGATGTCCCGATCACCGGCAACGACGTGCTGGAAGGCCTCGCGGCGGTGGTCAGCGTGAAACACCCCGACCCGCGTTTCGAGTCCCAGACCAAGGTGAAGCTCATCTCTCCGGAAGTGGAAAGCGCCGAGGGTTCCATCAGCTACGAAGGTCTCATGCTCCATTTCGAGCAGAACCCGACCGTCGGCAAAAAGATCATCGAGAAGTGCCTCATGGCGGCCCGCGCCCGTGAAGCGGCCCGCAAGGCCCGGGAAACCGTCCGCAAGGGTGCGCTCACCGGCGGCGGCCTACCCGGCAAGCTGGCCGATTGCTCCGAACGCGACCCGGCCCTCACCGAACTCTATGTGGTCGAAGGTGACTCGGCCGGTGGCTCGGCCAAGCAGGGCCGTGATCGGCGTTTTCAGGCGATTCTTCCGATCAAGGGTAAGATCATCAACGTCGAAAAAGCCCGCCTCGACAAGGTGCTGCAAAACACCGAAGTCCAGAAGCTCATCACCGCGATCGGCACGGGCATCGGCATGTCCACCAGCGAAAAGGACAAGGAAGGCAGTTTCGACATCGCGAAACTCCGCTACGGCCGCATCATCATCATGACGGACGCCGACGTCGACGGCTCGCACATCCGGACGTTGTTGCTGACGTTCTTCTACCGCCAGATGCCGGAACTCGTGAAGCAGGGCAAAATCTACATCGCCCAGCCTCCGCTCTATCTCATCAAGCGCAAGAAGCGTGAGGAATACGTCGACGACGATGCCCAGCTCAACAAGATCCTCATCACCTTGGGGGCCGAGGAAGTGAAGCTGAAAAATCTCGCCGACGGCAAGGTTTTCACCCCGGTGCAGCTCAAGGACATGCTCGAATCCCTCGAGCGCCTGGCCAAATTCAGCGATGCCATCCGCCGCCACGGCGGGGATTTCGAAAGTTATCTCACCGAGCGCGATGCGAAGACCGGCCAGTTGCCGACGTTCATGGTCAAGGTGCGCGAAGGCAACACCGAGTGGGCGACCTATTTCCCGGGCGAAGCCGAAGTGCGCGCCTTCCATGAGGAAAATCGCGATCTCAATTTGTACGACGATCCCGCTCCGGAGCCCGTCGAAGGTGAGGTTGTGGCTGAGGTCAAACCCTTGTCCAAAAAGGAAAAAGCCGAAGCCACGCGCCGTCGCGCCAAATTGATCGAACTCCACGAGTCCTCCGCCGTTCAGAAGCTCATCGACGAACTGGCCCGCAAGGGACTCAAGATCGAGCATTACTCCGACAGCGACGAACCGATCTTCGAACTCATCGAAGGCGACGGCGACAAGGCCACCGTGCAGCCGCTTTTCGCCATTCCGGAAATCCTTTCCAAGGTGCTCGAAATTGGCAAGCGCGGTCTCGCCATCCAGCGATTCAAAGGACTGGGTGAGATGAATCCGAAGCAGCTTTACGAGACCACCATGAACCCGAACAAGCGCAAGATGCTCAAGGTGGACCTCAATGAGGACAACGCCGTCGAAGCCGACCGCATGTTCACCATTCTCATGGGGGATGTCGTCGAGCCGCGCCGCGTGTTCATCGAGGATAACGCACTCAACGCGCGCCTCGACGTCTGATCCAAGGAGCGGCGACCCGGCGGCTGCCGGATCGCCCTGCCTGGCGTTCCCGAAAACTTTTTGCATTGTGACTACGCGTAACTACAATAAAGCTATGAAAGGCATGGCTTCATTGCGCACCGCCGACGGCGAGCCTGAACAGGCTCCGGTGGCCCGCGAAGTTTCGACCTTGCCCGGAGTGGGCGAGGTCATCAGCGTGCGCGCCGCCAAGGCCCATTTGTCGGGACTGCTTGATTTGGTGGCCGGGGGACGCGAGATCGTCATTACGAGCGACGGGAAGCCGAAGGCGAAACTGGTGCCCGTCCAGGAAAAGCCTCGAAAGGTCTTCCGGGGATCGCGGGAACACCTCGCGAAAATGCCTCCCTGGCGTGGCGGACCGACGGCTGAGGAATTGATTCGCGAAGATCGCGACGGACGCGGTTGATGATGTATCTGGATTCTTGCATCCTCGTTAAGCTCCTTGTTCCGGAGTCGGACAGTCTGCAGTTCGAAGCGGTTCTGAGGGATCGGGCCATTTCGTCGCTGGAACTTGCCCGGCTTGAAGTTCGCTCTTCGCTTTATGGCAAAGAACGGTTGGGACTGGTCGGCCAGAATGATGCGGACCGGGCCATTTCGGCATTGAATGGCTGGGTGGAAACCGAGCAGCTCGTTTTACACCCCCTTTCGGGGGAGGTTTTCTCGAAGGCTGGAGAAATCATGAAGCGGTGCCATCCGGAAGTGCCCTTGCGCACGCTCGACGCCTTGCACGTCGCCGCCTGCGATCTCAGTCAGGACTTTCCCCTTTGTACGACCGACCGCCGCATGCGCGAAGCGGCAAGAATGCTGGGCATCCCGGTTTTTCCCGAGGAGGCGGCAGCCTGATGGGCGGGATTTTCCATAACCTCCGTTATCCGCGCCGCAGCTTCATGGTCTGCGCCATCGCGCGAACGGGCAGCAACCTGCTTTGCGACGGTCTGCATGCCACGCGGCGTGCGGGACGGGGACAGCAATATTTCCTGCCAAAATTCGAAGAGGACCTCTGCGGCAAATACGGTCTCGACGCGCAGAAGGATTTTGCGGGTTATGTGCGCGGTGTGGCGGAGTCAGCGGCGTTCGGCAATCGCGTCTTCAGCTTCAAGATCATGGCGTGGTATTTGCAGACCTTCCTCAACCGCCTCCGCGCCACCGGTGCCTTTGGCGAGGGGAGCGATCTGGGCGTCCTGCAGTCAGCCTTTCCGCGGCTGGAGTTCGTGCAGATCCTGCGCCGCAACAAACTCCAGCAGGCCATTTCCAAGGCTCGCGCCATGCAGACGGGACTGTGGAAAATCCAGGAGGGCAACGAAGCGCGTCGCGAACCCGAATTCGATGCGGCCCTGATTAGCAAATGCCTCGATGACGTTCGTAAGGACGAGGCGGTCTGGACGGAGTTTTTCGCCCGCGAGAAAGTCACTCCGTTTCCCGTCTTGTACGAAGACCTCTGTGCCAACTACGAAGGAGTCATCCGCTCCGTGCTCGATTTTTTGAAAATCAAACTCCCGCGCGACGCGTCCATTGCGCCGCCGCGCACCATCCGGCAATCCGACGCGGTTTCCGCCGAATGGGAACGCCGCTGGCGGGAGTTGAATCCCCATTTTGCCACCCTTTAACCCCAAGCGTTTCGCACCATGTATAACACCAACGAAAAAGTCGAAAAAGTGAACGTGGCGGAGGAGATGTCGAAGTCCTTCCTCGACTACTCCATGTCCGTCATCATTTCCCGCGCCCTGCCCGATGCGCGTGACGGCTTGAAGCCCTCGCAGCGCCGCATTCTTTTCGCGATGAACGAACTCGGGGTTCAGCCCAACCGCAAGCACCTCAAGTGCGCGAAGATCGTCGGCGAGACGATGGGCAACTACCACCCGCACGGTGACCAGGCCATTTATCCGACCCTCGTCCATATGGCCCAGCCTTGGGCGATGCGCGACATGCTCGTCGACGGCCAGGGCAACTTCGGCAGCGTGGAAGGCGATCCGCCGGCGTCCATGCGTTACACCGAGGCCCGCCTCCAGCACCTCGGCGCCGCCCTCATGACCGACATGGACAAGGGCACGGTCGATTTCACGCCGAACTACGACGAAACCCGCGAGGAGCCTACCGTCTTCCCCGCCGCCTTCCCGAACCTCCTCGTCAACGGCGGCACCGGCATCGCGGTCGGCATGGCGACGAACATTCCGCCGCACAATCTCGGCGAATGCATCGACGGCATCTGCGCGCAGATCGATGACCCGGACATCACCATTGAAGGCCTGATGGCTTATGTGAAAGGTCCTGACTTTCCGACCGGCTGCATTCTTCAGGGCTCCGCGGGCATCAAGCAGTATTTCGAAACCGGCCGCGGCCAGGTGCGCGTGCGCGGTCGTGTTGGTGTCGCGGAAATCAAGGGTGGCCGCGAGCAGATCATCATTAGCGAGATTCCCTACAACGTGAACCGCGCGGATCTCGTCCGCCGCATCGCCGACCTCACCAATGAAAAGGTGCTGACCGGCATCAGCGACGTCCGCGACGAAAGCGCCGAGGACACGCGCGTGGTCATCGATCTCAAGCGTGATGCGAATCCGAAGGTTCTCATCAACAATCTCTACAAACACACCGCGCTGGAATCGTCCTTCAGCGTCAACATGCTCGCCATCGACCACGGCAAGCCGAAGTTGCTTTCGCTCAAGGACGCGATCACGAGCTACATCGATCACCGCCGCGAAGTCGTGTTGCGCCGCACTCGCTTCCTCCTTAACCAGGCCGAAGTCGAAGCGGAGAAGCTCGAAGGCTACCTGATCGCGCTCGCGAACCTCGACGATTTCATCAAGATCATCCGCGACTCGCGCGATCGTGACGACGCCAAGGGCAAACTATTGGCGCTTTCCTGGACCCGCCAGGCGGTCGAGCAGATCGGCATCCTCATCCGTTCGGAAGCCCGCCTCACCGAGGCCGGCGAATACAAGTTCACCGAAAAACAGGTCGGCCACATCCTCGACCTCCGCCTCTATCAACTG
>DATLIO010000013.1:0-4007 GCA_035539355.1 Luteolibacter sp. | reverse complement strand
CGCACGCGCCGACATCGAGATCCGCAAGGCCGCGTTGCACGACCGGCTCGTCCAGTTCAACGGCAAGCTCCGCAGCCTCCAACCCGGCAGCCGTTGGGAGGCGATGCTCCCGAAAGCCTTTTCCCTCACCGACAGCATGGGCCGCGTGCTTCCGCCGCTCGATGAACTGATCGATCTCTGGCTGCGCCACGATGAGGAAAACCCGGACATCGTCCTGCGCGACAATTACCAGGCCGGGAATTTCCAGACCGATCTCGCCGCGCTCAAAACCGCCTACACCGCTTATACGAACGCGGAAGTCGCGCTCGGCCTCGCCCGTGGCGCGCGCAATGAAACGCAGGACAAGATCTACGAAATCCTCAAACAGTACCGCCAACGCATCCCGAGCGAATTCGCGGAAAGCAGCGCGTTGTTCCAGACCCTTCCGCGTCTCACCCCGCTCCCCGGCAGCACGCCGGATGCCGTCACCTTGAGCGGCGCTTATGATCCGGAAACGAAATCCTCCGATCTCGCTTGGAGCGAAGTCACCGATGACGACGTCACCGAGCTTGAGCTGCGCGCCACCGTCGGCCCGGAATACGATCCGGAGGATGAAACCGTCATCGCGAAGTTCCTTCCCGGCGATCCCCGCGAATGGACCGGCACCTTCGGTCTCCTCGTCCCCGGCGCGAAGGTCAGCTTCAAGATGTATGCCGTTTCCGAAGAAGGAAACGAACACGGCAGCAACCCGGTCACCATCACCAGAGCCGTGTGATGGAGTAGCGAATCTTGTAAAAGATTCGGTTGGGGAGATGTCATCCATCCCGCGACATCGTCATGGGATCAGTCATCCGCCCCCAACCGAAGGTCTCACGACCTTCGCTACCTCCTCACATCGTCGTCCCGCTGTCGCTCATGGCCATTGTCAAAAAACGTGTCGATATACTCCGTCGCGCCCAGATCGCTTTCCCGCATCAGCGAGAACACCTCGACTCCGTTCACGTCGATGTCCGTGAACATCCAGAACGACTGCGCGAGCCCGGCATAACCCAAGCCGTGTTTCCCGGCGTAGGCATTCGCTTCGCCGATGGCCATGTCGAGCGCCTCATCCTCCGTCTCCGCCCTCCACACCGTGATCCGTTCCTCATAAAGATGAGCCAACGTGTTGAAGCCCGCTTTGGGACATTCGAAAATGCATCGCACTCCGTAGGAATTCATTCGATCAGCCCTTCTTGTTTCGAGTAGTCCGGTATCCTCCGGGGCAAAAATGCCGAAGCAAATGCTGCCACCAGTTGGTGCAGGACCGAATTCAACAGTGGTTCGTTCATGGTCTGCCCACCGCCAACCGCCCGCAGTCGCTCGTCACTCCATTTCCGAGAAACATCGCATCACGGCCATCAAAGCGGGCCCGGAGTTTCCAGACCAACCGCCATTTTCCGTAGGCCAACGCGAAGTGCCCGAGGATCCCTTTCGGACGGCAAAGCCTCACGATCCTCCGCCGGAGCCTCTTTTCCTCCGCCCGGAGTTCCTCAACGTCCTTTCCTTTCAGGTAATCCGCCCGCCCGCGTTCATGAAATCCGGGCACCGGGCGTGTTTTCCGCGGATCTCTGGATGGATGGTTCACCCTATGAGCATGAGTGATTTGCCGCGGGCAGTCAATGGCCCGAAATCCGCCCGATGACCGGGAATCCGGAGAATCGCCGGTCCTTGGACCCGGTCAGGATGAATGGGACTCATGCAAACCTCTAATAAGATTCCTGAACGGTTCATCACTGCGGGGCCAAATGGGCATCCGGGTTGCTATTCCAAGGGGGACAGCAACCCCGCATTGCCATGATCGACCTCACGAATACCGGCTTCACCGAAGACCAAACCAACTACCTCACGGGTTTCGTTTCCGGCCTCATGCAGGCCCGCACCATGCCGATGCCCTTTCTGGGTCAGGACAGTTCAAGCCGCTTCACCCATGAACCCGAAGCGGCGGTGGAAACCGTCCACGGCACACCGATCGACGACCTCTGCAAAGAGGAGCGCGTCAAACACGAGAAACACGGCCTCGATTGCTACGACACGATCCTCGCCAACGCCGCAACCAACGAATTTCCCAAGGACGGCGACGTTTTCCGCTACAAGTTCCACGGCCTGTTCTTCGTCACCCCGGCCCAGGAATCCCTGATGCTGCGCTGCCGGATCGCCGGCGGAGCGGTCAGCAGCCACCAGTTCCGCGGATTGGCGGAAATCGCGGAGGATTGGGGCCCGGGCCACATCGATCTCACGACGCGTGCCAACACGCAGGTCCGCGAGATCATGCCGAAGGACGCTCCGGACGTCCTGAACAAACTCATCGACCTGGGTCTGACCTCGCAGGGCTCCGGCGCGGACAACATCCGCAACATCACCGCGACGCCGACGACCGGCTTTGACCCGGACGAACTGATCGACGTGATGCCCTACGCGAAGGCGATGCATCATTACATCCTGAAGAACCGCGATCTCTACGGTCTGCCGCGGAAATTCAACATCTCCTACGACTCCGGCGGCCGCGTCTCCGTCTGCGCCGATACGAACGACATCGGTTTTTACGCCGTGAAGGTCGGCGAAGGGAAATCGGTCGCGCCAGGGATCTATTTCCGCATGCAACTCTGCGGCATCACCGGCCACCAGCAGTTCGCCACCGATTGCGGCGTGCTGCTCACTCCGGCCGAATCGCTTCCGGTCGCCGCCGCGCTGATCCGCGTGTTCATCGAGAACGGCGACCGCACGAACCGCAAGAAGGCACGCCTCAAGTATCTGGTCGACGACTGGGGCATCGAGAAGACGCTCAATGAAGTTTCCAAGAAGCTCGCCTTTCCGCTGCGCTTCTTCCCGCTCGATGACTGCGAGCCTTCCCTGCCGAAATCCAAGCACGGCCACCTCGGCATCCATCCGCAGACGGACGGCAAGAACTACCTCGGCGTCCTCACGCCGGTCGGCCGCATCACGGTGCCGCAGATGATGGCGCTGGCGGACATCGCCGACCAATACGGCCGCGGTGAAATCCGGCTCACGGTTTGGCAGAACCTGATCATCCCCGGCATCCCGGACGATAAACTCGAAGCCGCGACCGCAGCGGTGCTCGCGACCGGCTTCGACTACCGCAACAACACGATCACCGGCGGTCTCATCGCCTGCACCGGCAGCCGCGGTTGCAAATACGCCGCCGCCGATACGAAGGGCAACGCGATCGCGCTCGGCGATCATCTTTCGCGCAGCGTCTCGCTCGACCTGCCCGTGAACATCCACCTCACCGGCTGCCAGCATTCCTGCGCCCAGCACTACATCGGCGACATCGGCATGATGGGATCCCGCGTGAAGCTGGAGGATGGTTCCACGGTCGACGGCTACAACATCGTGCTCGGCGGCGGTGTGGACGACACCCAGGCGATCGCCCGCGAAGTCTGGAAGTCCGTCGCCTTCACGGATGTCCCGGCGCTCATCGAGCAACTGCTCGTCGCCTACCTGCGCGAGCGTGAAACGGGTGAGACGTTCATCGATTTCACCAAGCGCCACACGCCCGAAGAACTCAGGGAGCTTTCGAAGCCCGCGAAGATCGCGGCGGCATAAGCCCCATCAGTCCCATCGACCCAACAGTCACATTCACCTTCTCCAACCATGCTCACCGTTCCCGACAACGCTCCTTTCACCGGCACACAGAAGATGTGGCTGAAAGGATATCTCGCCGGCATCGCCGCAGGACTCCCTCAAGGCGGCGCTCCCGCACAAACCGCAGCCGTTGAAGCTCCGAAGTCCGGCGTCCCGGTCACCATCCTCTGGGGTTCCCAGACCGGCACCGCCGAGTCCTACGCCAAGAAGCTCGCGAAGCAGCTTTCCGCCCAAGGCCACACCCCGACCGTCACCGACATGGCGAACGCCAAGGCCGGCGAACTCGTTTCCGTGAAGCATCTGCTGATCCTCACCTCCACCTACGGCGACGGCGAACCACCGGACAACGCGCTCAATTTCCACACCGAACTCCACGCCGAATCGCT
>DATLIO010000012.1:0-3673 GCA_035539355.1 Luteolibacter sp. | reverse complement strand
CTTTTCGGGATGATGATGGCCGCCTCGTTCGCCCTGTGGTGCGTGATGGATCTGAACATCACCGGGCCGGGCGGTTATTCCGATGCGCCGGTGATCTGGAAACTGATGTTCGTCACCCTGGCGCCGCATCTCTGGATGTTCTGCCTGGGGATCCTGGCCCATCGCCATTTCGAAGTCGTGGGAAGATGGCTCGAGGGCACTTTCATCCACTGGCTTTCGGCTTATGTCCTGTTCATGTGGTTGCGGGAGATCGCGTTCGATCCCCGGTCCGCATGGTTTTACGCGGGCTATTTCCCTTCGCGGGTGCTGCTTGCCCTGGTGACGCTTTCCGCCGCCTACAGTGCGCGGACCTTGTCCGGGAAACTGCTGCGCGGGCAGGATATTTCCTACGGGGTCTACATCTACCATTCGATCGTCATCAACATTTTCGTCGAACTGGGCCGGTTGAACGGGATGACCGATGTGCTGTGGATCGGCCTGATTTCACTCACGCTCGCCTGGGTGAGCTGGATGGTGGTCGAAAAGCCGGCGCTCGCCTGCAAATCGGCTTCCCCCGTGCTCTGGTGGAGGCGTTTCCGCAGCCGTCCGGAAGCCTCGTCCTGAAAGTATCCTCCGTGATCACGTGACCCGGCTTCGTTGACACTTTCCCACGGAATCATACGATCATCGCGCCGGTCCTGTGACCATCCCCCCCCGAATGAAAATTGTCGTCCACGATTATGCGGGCCACGCGTTTCCGACTTCCCTGAGCCGGGTTCTGGCCGCGCGGGGACATGAGGTCGTCCATGCGTTCGCTTCCTCCCTGCAGACTCCGCGAGGGGATCTGACGAAGCGTGCGACGGATCCGGCATCGCTCGAGTTCCGTGAAATCCGGATGGATCCGGAATACACGCGGTTCAAATATTCCTTTCTCCGCCGACGGAACATGGAAGTTGGCTACGGCCGTGAAGTCGCCGCGTTCATCCGGAGCTGGAAGCCGGATTGCGTGATCTCCGGAAACACCCCGACGGAAACACAGGGCAGCATCACCCGGGCGACGCTCGCTTCGGGAGGCAGGTTTTATTATTGGGTCCAGGATTTCTACAGCCTCGCGGTGGACAAGCTGCTGCGAAAAAAGATCCCTGTCGCCGGGGCCGCCGTCGGCGCGTGGTATCGCAGGATGGATCGGAAGCAGTTCAACGACAGTTCCCGGATCATCGCGATCACCGAGGATTTCTCACCCATCCTTTCGAAGGAGTTCGGTGTGGATGATTCACGCATTTCGGTCGTGCCGAACTGGGCGTTGATCGAGGAAATCCCACAACTGCCGAAAGACAACGAATGGTCGCGCAAACATGGGTTGCACGACCGCTTCGTCTATCTCTACTCGGGGACGATCGGGATGAAGCACAACCCCGCGCTGCTCCTTGAACTGGCGAAGAAGCATTCCGCGGATCCGGATGTGCGGGTGGTGGTCGTTTCCGAAGGCATCGGCGCGGATTGGCTGAAACGCCATGCGGAGGAAGCGGAACTGACGAATCTCATCCTGCTTCCTTACCAACCGTTCGCGGATCTGCCATCCGTGCTCGCGTCCGGGGACGTGCTTGTCGGAATCCTCGAAGAGGACGCCGGGACTTTTTCCGTGCCTTCGAAAACACTGAGCTACCTCTGTGCCGGCAGGCCGTTGTTGCTGGCGATGCCGAAGGACAATCTCGCATCGAGGATCACGTTGCGGAACAATGCCGGGACGGTGGTCGCTCCCTCTGACATGGATGGTTTCCTCGCCGCCGCGGAAACCCTGCACGGCTCCGGGGAGTTGCGGTCCGAGATGGCACGGAATGCCCGCGCTTACGCCGAAGCGACGTTCCCGATCGAGCGGACGGCGGACGTCTTTGAAGACATCCTTTCCCGGGCTTCCTGATTTTCCGATGCAATCCTCCGCCACAGATCAGGGATGGCATGCCGGATGGTTCCGGCAGCGGGAGGAAATGGATGAGATCAGCGTGCCGCAGGCTCCCGCCGCGAAATGGGTGAGGGGACTGTTCTGGGTGTTCATGCTTTCCTTCGCGTTCGACTACCGGTCGTCGGATACGGCGAACGGCAGCAGCTCGGGGATCGACCAGATGCTGTTCCTGCTGTTGTGGGCGGTTTCAACGGGCGGCATTTTCATCCTGGGCTGGAAATATCTGCTCGTCCGTCCGGGCGCGTGGCTGATCGCGCTGTGGGGCTTGTTCGTCGCCTACATGGCCTGCAATGCGATCCTGCAGGGAGTCGTGTTCGCCCATTGGTTCCGGATGTTGCTGCCGCTGATGTTCCTGTTCGCGGGACTGATGAACACGCACATCGCCGGTTGCGTGGGCATCCGGCCGGCCCATCTGGTGACTCCGGTTTTCGTGGCGGCCTGCATCAATGTCATCTGGCGGATCGTCCAGGGCTTCCTGTTCAAGGGGCTGACCCTCGAAACGGTCCGGATCGAAGTGCAGAGTCCGTCAGGCAACTGGATCGCCGCATGGATCGGCTGCGCGGTCCTGTTGAGAAGCAGGTTCCATTGGACGGTTCTCGTGGCGGTCGGCGTTCTTTTCACGGGGATCTTCATCACCGTGACGCGATCGCTCCTTTTCCCCGTGTTCGCATCGGCGGCCGCGTCGATGGTTTGTTTCGCGATGGGCGTGCATTGGCGGCAGTTCCAATGGTCGGATCTTCTGAAGCGGCTTGCGCCGGTCGGGCTGGCCGCCGCGCTGGGTCTGTTCTTCCTGGGGGCGGTGGCGGTTTTCCAGCCGATCATGATCGAGCGTTGGAACGAGCGGCTTTTCCACAACGCGTATGACCGGAACCTGACCGCGGACATTTCCTACCTGACCCGGAAGGCGGAGGCGGATGCGATCTGGAAACGTCTCACGGTCGAGCCGTATCATCTGCTCAACGGCAACGGGATCGGCGCTTCCTATGATTGGGATGTCGCCTACATGCCGGAAATCTCGCTGGTCATTCCGGTGACGGACGGACTGGGGACGAACGTGTGGTCGATCGGGCATTCGACCTGGACCTATTCGCTTTTCAGCGGCGGCATCATCGCGTTCGCGACCTATGCGTCGTTGCTGCTGGGGGTGATCATCTTCAGCCTGAAAGCGGCGAGGGCGAACGCATCCGATCCGGGGCCGGACCAATGGCTCGCGTTCCTTCCGTTCATCGCGACCTGCTGTGTGCTGAGCGAGACGCTGACTTCGAATCCGTTCAACGAACGTCTCGCGGGAATCACCTTCGGGGTGATGGCCGGGCTTTCCCAGGCATTCTTCGTGCGGGCTTCATGGATCCATCTCAGCGACCGCCACCGGACATGAAAGGGAATGGAGAAAAACTGGTCGCCGTGATCGATCCGATCTGGGTCGGTCATCATCCGATGTATTTCGCCCAATTCGCCGCGGCGTTCCTGAGGCAGGGAGCGAGAGTCATCGCGGCTTGCCCGGATCCCGACGATGCCCGCCGCGAACTCGTCGAACTGGTGGGTGGGGAAGAAGTGTCCGGCAAAGTGATTTTCAGAAGGTTGGAGACAGCCCAACGGAGTTTCTTCAACGGACGTTTCGAAGGCGATCCGTTGCGGACCGCGATGCGTTGGAAGCAAGCCGCCGATGCGATCGACGAGGGGGAGGACGAGGCGGGCAAAGCCGCCGATCTCGTCTACTTCCCGTATCTC
>DATLIO010000011.1:0-10263 GCA_035539355.1 Luteolibacter sp. | reverse complement strand
CGGAAATTTGTTCGATGAGGGAGGAGGACCGGACTCGTTGCGGATCACCGGAGCGGATGCGAAATTGCCGGAGGATAGCCGGGTCCAGTGTTTCCGGTAGACCGGACCGATCAGATCCGGTGAGGCCATGATCGAATACGGCTGTCCGCTCTCGCCCGTGAAAGTGATCTGAGACGTGCGGTCCGCAGCCACGCGGAAATCCGTGACATTGATCGCAGGCGTCACCACCGGCGGAGTGACGGGATCGGCGAAATTGAGCGTCAGGTTATCCAGATCGATGAAGCTCGTGGAAGCCGTCGAACCATCCATCCAGGGAATCTCGAAGGTCACGTCCCTGCCGGTCAGATTGGTGAAATCCCCGTTCTGAACCGTGCTTCCCACCCACGGCGTGTTCGTTTTCGGCGTGGCGAGATCGATCGCATCGACCACCCACGCGCTGTCCGTACCGCCCGATTCACGGCCCAGGACTCCGATGGTCTCATTCGTCGCGTTCGCACGGCCGCGGATGGAGCTGTAAATCCGGGCATCCGACCGGGCGGACACGGCCGTGCCTTTGTATTCGAGCGACAGGGATTTCAAACTCGCCGTCGATCCGGCGGGGATATGGATGGTGAAGGAAATCGTGCTGCCGGCCGTGAACGAAGCTCCGGTCGTATCCGGCGCCCCGTCCGCTCCGGTGATCCGCAACGAGTCCGGTCCTCCTCCCTCATCGAACAAATTTCCGGACACTCCGCCCGCCGCTTGGAATTTCGTGCCGAACACCACCGGATCGGCGGTAACTCCGGACGGCACATCGGTCAGTACCGGCGTCAGGGAGCCCGCCGTGAATTCATAACGGATCGAGCCGGCTGAAGCGACCGACAGAAGCAAGGCGAAGCAACCGGCCACACGGCCGGCCAACGGGAAGATTTTCATAAAATTGGGTTTAAGGGGTGACTACACCATAAGGTTGGTCGCACCAACCAACAATTAGCCCGGATTTCGGAAACCGCACCGGATCGTTCCACGGTATTGCCATCTTCCCCCTTCCCCGCTTCCATCCCGCCAGCCAATGGCATCCGCATTCTCTTTCGATTCCCTCAACCTCGCGCAGCGTCAGGCCGTCGGCGCGCTTGACGGCCCCGTCCTCATCCTCGCAGGCGCCGGCACCGGCAAAACCCGCACCGTCACGTGCCGGATCGCCCACATGCTGGAGAAGAAAATCCCGGCATCGGAAATCCTCGCCGTCACTTTCACCAACAAGGCCGCCAGCGAGATGCGCGAGCGGATCGGCGGCATGGTTTCGAAAAAGGCCGCGGGCGAAATGACCGTCTGCACCTTCCACTCGCTCTGCGTCCGCATCCTCCGCGGCGGCATCGACAAACTCGGCTATAAGAAGAATTTCTCGATCTGCTCCCACTCGGATCAGGTCGGCATCATGAAACAGCTGCTCGTCCGCATGGGCGGCACCGATGAGAAGGTGAAACCGGACACCGTCCTTTCCGCCATCTCGAACGCGAAGAACAAGGGCCTCGATCCCGGCGAACTCGAAGACGATTATTTCGCGAGCCTCGCCGTCGCCTACAACAACGAGCTCCGCGCCCAGAACGCGGTCGATTTCGATGACCTGCTTCTTCTCGCCGAGAAAATCCTGAGCGAACACGCCGACGTCCGCGAACATTTCCGCCGCACCTACACCCGCGTCACCGTCGACGAATTCCAGGACACGAACGCCCTCCAGATGAAGCTGCTCCAGCAGCTTGTCGGCGCGCCTTTCCACGTCTGCGTGGTCGGCGACGACGACCAGTCGATCTACGGCTGGCGCGGCGCGGAATCCGCCAACATCCTGCAGTTCGAAAGATTCTTCCCGGATCCGAAGGTCATCCGTCTCGAGGAAAACTACCGCTCCACCCACGCGGTCCTCCACACCGCCAACAGCCTGATCAAACACAACCTCGGCCGGCGCGAAAAAATCCTCCGCTCCACCCGCAAGGGCGGCGATCACGTCCGCGTCGTCGCCATGCCCGGCGATGAAGAGGAAGCCGAATTCATCGCCGAGGAAATCCTCGCCGGCAAAGGCGCGGTCGGCCGCAACTGGGAGGACTTCGCCGTCCTTTTCCGCACCAACGGCCAGAGCCGGAAACTCGAGCTCGCCCTCCGCGAACGCAAGATCCCCTACCGGATGGTCGGCGCGCAGAGTTTCTACGATCGCCGCGAAGTCCGTGACGTGCTCGCCTACACCCAGCTTCTTGCGTCGCCGGATGCCGATGTCCCGCTGCTCCGCGTGATCAACGCGCCCAACCGCGGCATCGGACAATCCACCGCCGTGCTCGCCACCGATTGGAGCCGCGAACACCAGCAATCCGTCTGGCAGGCACTGTGCGATCCTGAATTCACCGACACCCTCGGCCCCAAGGCCCGCAGCGCCATCCAGGATTTCGTCGCACTCATCGCCGGCGCGAAAAACCGCATCGAGATCGCCAGGGAGAATCCGGCGGAAGTGCTCGAAGGCATGCTGAAGGAAATGGAATACCTTCCGTGGCTGGAACGTTCGTGCAAAACCGACAGCGAACGCCAGCAGCGCGGCGAGGGCATCCACAACGTCATCGACAGCCTGCGCAAGCACATCGAAAAGGGCAAAAAGCTCCAATCCTTCCTCGATGACAGCGCCCTCGCATCCGAGCGCGAGGATGACGATCTCGAAAAGAAACAAGGCGCGACCTTGATCACGCTGCACGCCTCGAAAGGCCTCGAGTTCCCCATCGTTTTCCTCGTCGGCCTCGAAGAAGGATTCCTCCCCCACTCACGCAGCATCGTCGAAGGCACCAAGGATGAAGAGCGTCGCCTTCTCTACGTCGGCATCACCCGCGCGCAGGATCTGCTGACGATGACCTATTGCTCCAAACGGATCAAATGGGGCGAGGAACACGCATGCCAGGTCAGCTCCTTCATCCCGGAGCTCGACGATGAATTCCTCACCCACACCAGCTACGACGCCATCCTCGGCGCCGAAGCCAGCACCGAGGAACTCGACGATTTCTTCGGCAATCTCAAAGGATTGCTCGGCGACGTCTGATCGACGTCACTCCACCGTCACGCTCTTCGCGAGGTTCCGCGGCTGATCGATTTCACAGCCGCGATGTTTCGCGACGAAGTAGGCGAACAACTGCAGCGCGACGACCGCGGGAACCGTCGAAACCAGCGGATGCGTCCGTGGGATCGAGATGTAATCATCCATCGCCTCGGCGGTTTCGTGATCCCCTTCGCTGATGATGCCCAGGATTCTCGCGCCACGGGCACGGCATTCCTCGATGTTTCCGAGCGTCTTGTCCTTGCCGGGAATATCCACCGCCAGCGCGATGACCGGAGTCCCCTCCTGAAGCAGAGCGATCGGCCCGTGCTTCAACTCGGCGGCATGATAACCCTCGGCGTGGATGTAGGAGATCTCCTTCAGTTTGAGCGCACCTTCCAGCGCCACCGGATACATCGGGCCACGGCCGATGAAGAACGCGTGTTCGTTCTTCGTGTATTCCAATGCGATCTTCTCGATGCGGTCGCTCTGGGCGATGACCTTGGAAACCAGCGCCGGGATCGCCTCGATTTCACGGGCGAAACGCACGCCTTCGTCCCGGGAAACACGCCTGCCACGGCCGAGCTTGAGCGCCATCATGAGAAGCACGGCAACCTGCGAGGTGAACGCTTTCGTCGAGGCGACGGAAATTTCAGGTCCCGCATGCAGATAAACACCGCGGCCGGTTTCACGGGCGATCGTCGAGCCCACGACATTGCAAAGGCTCATCACGAACGCGCCTTTCTGACGTGCTTCGCGGACGGCTGCGAGCGTGTCCGCCGTTTCACCCGACTGGGAGATCGCGACCACGAAATCCCGGCTGCCGAGAAGCGGGTTGCGGTAGCGGAACTCGGCCGCCTGTTCGACCTCCGCATGCACGTCGGCCATGTCTTCGAAAGCGTATTCACCCACCAGACCGGCGTGCAGGGAGGTTCCGCAACCGACCAGCACGACCCGTGAAAGCTCCGCCAGTTCACGCGGCGAAGTCCCCATGCCGGAAAGCACGGCGGATCCGATGTCCAGATCCAGGCGTCCGCGGATCGCATTCGCCAGCGAGTCGGGCTGCTCGTGGATTTCCTTCAGCATGAAATGCTCGAAGCCACCTTTCTCGGCGGCCGAAGCATCCAGTCCCAGTTCGGCGATCTCACGGGTCACCGGAATGTTGTTGAGGTCGCGCACCTCGACCGATTCCGCGGTCACGATCGCGATGTCATTGTCATCGAGATAGATCACCCGCTGCGTGTGCGCGACGATCGCCGACGCGTCGGAAGCGATGATCGTCTCCCCGTCGCCGACACCGATCACGATCGGACTGCCGCGGCGCGCGGTGATGATCCGATCCGGCTCGCGGGCGGAGAGCACGGCGATGCCGAACGTTCCTTCCACCTGGTGCAACGCGTCTGTGACCGCTTGGAAAAGATCCCCCTTGTCGCAATCACCGATCAGATGAGCGAGCACCTCGGTATCCGTTTCCGAGAAGAAATGATGTCCTCTTCCTTCAAGCCGCGCACGCAACGAACGGTAGTTCTCGATGATCCCGTTGTGGACCAGCGCGATTTCCTCCGATTGGTCGAGGTGCGGGTGGGCGTTCGCTTCGGTGGGCGGGCCGTGGGTCGCCCAACGCGTGTGGGCGATGCCGGTGGTCGCCCGTTGGAAAAGCTCCGGAGCCCATGCCTCGCGGGCCTTGTCGCGCAGGTTCGCCACTTTGCCCGGTGCCTTGGAAACCAGTACGCGATCGTCATCGAGGATCGCTAGCCCCGCGGAGTCGTAACCCCGATATTCAAGACGACGAAGCCCGTTGATCAGAACGGACGCCGCGTCCGCCTTGCCGATGTATCCGACGATGCCACACATAGATGAAGTGAATTAGAAAAGGGATTTGAGAACGTCTTTCCGGACGATCTCGCCCGGCAAAGTACTGGTTTTGGGCCACAATTTACGGCCCGGATAAATGGAAGTGTTGATGCCGGTGTGCACGCCGTCTCCAACGATCGTGCCGAACTTTCTCCGCCCGGTATCGACCATCTTGCCGTCGACCCGCGACGTATGGTTGCCACCGTCGTGACGGAGGTTCGAAGTGGTGGTGCCGGCGCCGAAATTCACTTTCTCGCCCAGCACGGAATCGCCGACATACGAAAGATGCCCGACGTTGGTCTTCGAAAGAATCAGGCAGTTCTTGATCTCGACGGATTGCCCGATATGGCACTTGTCACCGATGCTGGTGTTGCCGCGGATGTAGCAATTCGGACCGATCTTGCAGCCTTCACCGACGATCACGTGGCCTTCGATGAACACACCGGGAAGGATGCGGCTGCCTTTGCCAAGCCGGATCCGTCCTTCGATGACCGCAAGCGCATGGACATCGCCGTCGATCTGATCGCAGGAAAGCGCCGCGACGAACTGCTCGTTCGCTTTCAGCAGATCCCAGGGATACGCGATCTGAAAGGAAGAAGCGGCTTGCAAGGCTCCCGTGAGGTCGGGCGATTCACCTCTCCATGCGATCGCATTCCCACGGTCGTCGATCAGTGTGGTGAGATGCGAATCCGCGAGCTGGGTCAAATCCGAAGCCGCAAGCCACGCGTGGGGATGAATGGAAAGTTTGTCCGAAAGACCGGTCGCCTCCAGCACCGTCCGCTGATGCTCTTTCAGCGGAATGTTGCCGATGGGATAGTCCTCGATGGCTCTCGTCAGGGAAAGCGGCGCGCAGGTTTCAACACTCATCCGATCTCCTCCTTGATCGCTTCCGTGAATCTCGAAACCCAGCGGTCCACCTGTTCGGCGTCGCGGTGCTCCACCAGAACGCGAATCTTGTTCTCGGTGCCTGAATAACGGATCAGATGGCGTCCCTGGTCGCCGAAATCGCCGGTGGCTTCCTCCATCAGCGCGTTGAGTTTTTTCAACGACGAGATCGCCGGCTTCGATTTGGTCGGCAGGTTCACGAGCTGCGTCGGATACTCATGCATCACCGAGGAAAGCTGGGCCATGGTGGCCTTGCGTTCCTTCATCAGACGGATGATCTGCAGGGCGCTCATGATGCCGTCACCGGTCGTCGAGTGTTCCGCGAAAATCAAATGGCCGGAGTTTTCCCCGCCGAACGAGTAACCGTTCCTGCGGATGCACTCGATGACATTGCGGTCGCCGACAGCGGTGGTCTCGACCTTGATGCCTTGCTTCTTCATCGCCTCGATGAGTCCGAGGTTGCTCATCACCGTGGCGACCAGCGTGTCTTTCTTCAGGCGGCCCTGCTCTTTCAGGCCGATCGCACAAAGCGCCAGCACACGGTCGCCGCTGACGACCTGTCCGTTGGCATCGGTGAAAATCACGCGGTCCGCATCGCCGTCGAACGACACCCCGAGATCCGCATTGTGCTTTCTCACGAGATCACCCGCGGTTTCGGGGTAAAGGGCGCCGCAACCGGCGTTGATGTTGATGCCATCCGGATCGATGCCCGTCGTGATGACTTCGGCACCGAGTTCACTGAAAATCAGCGGAGCGATCGAGTAGGCGGCGCCATTTCCGCAATCGAGCACGATCTTCATCCCCTGCAGCGAAACGTTGTCCGCGGTGTGTTTCGCGAATTCGATGTAACGTCCGCGGGCATCGTCGATCCGCTTGGCCTTGCCGATCTGCGCGGCAGGCAGCGGAGAAGCCTCCGGTTCGTCACCGAGGATGTGGCGCTCGATGATCGATTCGAGTTCGTCGGAAAGCTTGTAGCCGTCCGGTCCGAAAATTTTCAGGCCGTTGTCCTCATAGGGATTGTGGGAAGCCGTCAGCATGATCCCCGCGACGGCGCCCATCGATTTGATCAGATGGGCGACCGCGGGAGTTGGCAACGGCCCGACAAGAAGCACGTCCATGCCCATTGAAACCAGCCCGCTGGTCAGCGCGGTTTCGAGCATGTAGCCGGAAATGCGGGTGTCTTTTCCGACCAGCACCCGGTTGCGGTTCGTGCCGGAAGAACGCATCACGCGTGCGACCGCCTTGCCCACACGAAGGGCGACTTCGGCGGTGATCGGAAATTCATTCGCCCGGCCACGGATGCCATCGGTTCCAAAAAGTTTCATAACGTGGGTAGGCGGAAATAGTTCAGATTTCAGTTCTATAAACAAGGACGAATCAGCTCAGGAGCCGAGCACGGCCCGGTGGATCCGGCCGGGTGATTTCTTGAGAAACTGCC
The DNA here is from genome assembly GCA_035539355.1 of Luteolibacter sp. Lineage (GTDB taxonomy): Bacteria > Verrucomicrobiota > Verrucomicrobiia > Verrucomicrobiales > Akkermansiaceae > Luteolibacter. Next base: position 3,037 of record DATLIO010000011.1, on the reverse strand, counting down.
GCGCCAGATCCTCGAATTGTTCGGAAAGGTCGGTCAGGTGCAATTCCAGCGTTCCCTCCCTTTCGCGGCCGGCCAGCAGATCAAGACGGGTCAGCTCGCGTTTCAGATGCTCGGCGCAGGTCGTCGCGGAATCCACGAGCCGGACATCGGAAGGCAGCAGGTCTTTCAAAACCGGAATGAGCAGCGGGTAGTGCGTGCAGGCCAGCATCAACGTGTCGATTCCACGGTCGATCAGCGGATTCAGATACGTTTTCAGCACCTCCCGGGTCGCCGGATGATCGATCCAGTTTTCCTCGACGAAAGGCACGAGCAGCGGGGTCGCCTGGCCATGGATGAGCAAACCGGTCCGCCGCAGCGCGAGCGCATGCTGGTAGGCGTGCGAACGGATCGTCCCGCGGGTCGCGATGATCCCGATCCGAGTCGCCTGTTCATCTTCCAGCGCGGCTTCGACGCCTGGCTCGATCACGCCGATGATCGGGATGCGGTATTGCTGGAGAAGCTGCGGCAAAGCGTGCGCCGTGGCCGTGTTGCAGGCCACCACGACCGCTTTGACGCCTTTCGAGATCAGGAAACGGACGTCCTCATCCGCGAAATGACGGATGGTCTCCGGACTTTTCGAACCGTAGGGCAATCTCGCCGTATCCCCCAGATAAAGAATGTCTTCCGTCGGCAAAAGCTCCTGCACGGCGCGCACGACCGTCAATCCACCAACGCCGGAATCGAAAATACCAAGGGGTGCGGAATTCACTGCCGGAAGTGTGCCCATGCAGCGCCCGGGGGCAAGTGGCAAGAATCAATCGGAAACGGCGGGACATTCCCCTTTCCCCCCGCTGCATCCGCCGTTAGCCTGCGGCCGAGACATGAGCGCCTGCGGCCCGAAAATGAAGATGGATCCGACCCTCCATCGGGACAAGAAACCATCCTGGATCAAGGTCCGCCTCCCCAACAACCCGGCGTTTTGGTCCACCAAATCGCTGATCACCGACCTCAAATTGGTGACCGTTTGCGAGGAAGCCCAATGCCCGAACCGTTGGGAATGCTGGGGTCAAGGCACCGCCACTTTCATGATCGCCGGTGACAAGTGCACCCGCGCCTGCGGTTTCTGCGCCGTCAAAACCGCCCGCCCGGATGCTTTGGAATCGGATGAACCCCAACGCGTCGCGGAAGCCACCCGCCGGATGAACCTCCGCCATGTCGTGATCACCGCCGTCGCCCGCGACGATCTCAAGGACGGTGGTGCCGAACATTTCCAGCAGACCATCGATGCCGTCCGCTCGGCGAATCCGGGCATCATCATCGAAGTCCTCGTCCCCGATTTCAACGACCGCGACTGGGCCCTGTCGATGGTCATGGACGCCCGTCCGCACATCTTCAACCACAACCTCGAAACGGTCGAACGCCTGACTCCGCTCGTCCGTTCCCGCGCCAAATACGCCCGCAGCCTCGCAGTCCTGAAAAAGGCCAAGGCGATGGTGAACGGCAACGTCGCCACGAAATCCGGCATCATGCTCGGCCTCGGCGAACGTCGCGATGAAATCCTCCGCGCGCTCGACGATCTCCTCGAACACGACGTCACCGTGCTCACGCTCGGCCAATACCTGCGCCCGACGCCGAAACACCTCCCGGTCGTCGAATACGTCACGCCGGAGACATTCGACGAGTTGAAGGAAATCGCCCTCGCGAAAGGTTTCCGCCACGTCGCCAGCGGTCCGCTCGTCCGCAGCTCCTACCACGCCGCGGATTTCCGTCCGGAACTCGACGTGCTCGAAGCGATCGAAACCGACGTCCGCGCCGCCAAAGGCCTCGAACTCGGCCCGGAACACCTTTCCCTTCCGACTCCCAAACCGGGACTCGTCAAAGCGATCGCATGAACCACTGGCTCATCAAATCCGAGCCGGACGTTTTCGGGATCGACGACCTCAAACGCGTCAAACGCGAGCCTTGGAACGGTGTCCGCAACTATCAGGCGCGGAATTACATGTGGAAGGAAATGAAGCCGGGCGATCTCGCGCTTTTCTACCACTCGAACGCCACTCCGCCCGGAATCGCAGGCGTCGCGAAGGTCGCGTCGGAGCCTTATCCGGACAACACCCAGTTCGATTCCAAAAGCGAATATCACGACCCGAAATCGACGAAGGAGAATCCCCGCTGGTGGTTGGTCGACTTCGAATTCGTCGCGAAATTCGACGAACTGCTGCCTCTTGAATCCCTGAAATCCGACCCCGTCCTTGCGGAAATGGTCGTCTGCCAGAAAGGCACCCGGCTTTCGATCACACCGGTCGAAAAGCTTCATTTCACGCGGGTTCTGAAGCTCGCCGGATGCAAAATCTGAGGGGAGCTGACGGCTTTCTTAACGCCGGATTTCCAATTTCCCGGGACTATATTTCAAGCGAACGATAGACAAATCGTCCGCCACGTCCCGCTCTTATGGAAACGCCTCATCCCATGGCCAATTCCCACGCCGTCTCCGAAAAATCACCGGCCGCCTCCGCATGGCGCGAGTGGCTCGGCGAAAACGGCCCCAAACTGCTTCTTTTCGCCCGCCAGCAGACCCGCACCGCCGAAGATGCGCAGGATGTCTTCCAGGACGCCCTCGTCAAACTGGTCGAGAAAATCCGCGAAGGCGAATTCGTCGGCGGCCAGGAAGCCTTGCTGCCTTACCTCTACACCGCGATCCGCCGCCTTGCCATCGACCTGAGCCGCAAGGACGACCGCCGCAGACGCCGCGAGGACAATGTCGGCATCGACATCGAGGAAGAATCGAAGGGTGCCTTTCATCCGTGGTTCGAAAGCGATGCCTCCGATGACGAAACACGCTCGCAACTGGAACAAAGCCTCAAGGAACTTCCGCCGAAATTCGCCGAAGTCATCACCATGAAGATATGGGGCGAACGCACGTTCGCAGAAATCGGCGAAACACTCGGCATTTCCCAAAACACGGCGGCCTCCCGGTATCGCTATGGACTTGAAGCATTGAAAAAACATCTCGGAAGCGCCCGCAGACGTGGCGATCTCTCCATCTGACCTATCTCTTTAT
>DATLIO010000010.1:0-4976 GCA_035539355.1 Luteolibacter sp. | reverse complement strand
CCGCGTCCCTTGGAAATGGGCGGGAAGGAACGCGCTGCCATAGTTCACCGCACCACCGAAATTCGGCGATGGATTGATCGTGATGTAACCCGGCAGATCCTGATTCTCCGTGCCAAGGCCGTAAAGCAGCCACGATCCCATGCTGGGACGTGTCAACGCCGCGTTCGCACTTCCCGTGTGAAGCTGCACGACCGCCTGAGGATGCGCCGGAGTGTCGGTATGCAACCCGCGCAGCCAGCACATCTTGTCCGCGTGACTGCCGATGTTCGGCAGCAGATCGGAGAACCAGGTTCCGGTCTGGCCGTATTGCTTGAAGCCGAATTTCGAAGCGACGAGCTTTCCACCACCCGGCCCGGACTTGCCATCGCTCTTCTGGAGCTCCGGCTTGTAGTCGCTCGTATCCACTCCGGACATCGCACCTTCCATGAAAATGAAGATGATCCGTTTCGCTTTCGGAGCGAAGTGAGGCTTCCTGGGAGCGATGGGATTCGCAGCAGGAGCCGCGATGGCTTGTTTGCCCATCAAACCAGCGAGCGCGAGATAGCCGAAGCCGGCACCTGCGGAACGAAGGACGGAGCGACGTGTGAGATGATTCTGAATTTTCATGAAGGGATTTTCAACGGATGAAGCGGAACTCGGCGGAGGCGAAGAGAGACTGGACGAAGGCCATCCGGGCCGCGGTCCGCGCGTCCGAGGCTTCGACGATGGTCTGGGTGGCGGTTTTGTCGTCGCGGGGAATGTCGTCGGGATTCGCGGCGGCATCGGTGGTGTTCGCGTCGGCGGGCCGGTTGTCGGCGAGAAGCGGTTCCGGCGCGGAGATCCGCTCGTAGCCCGCTTCATAGTCGCGGATGAATCCGAGCGAGCGTTCAACCTCGGCATCCGAAGGCGGCCGTCCGAATGAACGCAGATAAACACCGCCGATCCAGTCCGGTTGGGTCTGCTCCCCGGCGGGGATCGTTTGCGCCAGAGCCAATGCCTGCCCGCGGACGAAAGACGAATTCAACATGAACAGCGCCTGCGTCGGAACCGTCGTCGCATCCCGACGGCCGGTCACCAGGGATTGGGTCACCGGATCGAAGGCTTCGAGCGATTTCGGCGTCACTCCACGGAGCAGCGGAAGATAAACACTGCGATGCAGACCTTCGTCGGCCTTGCGATGGATCGTCGCCGCTTCCTGGCCGTTGTCGCGCATTTCGATCATCTTCAGTTCCTTCACCGCCGCGTCGGAAGGCGGCGTGAACTGCAGCTTCCCGGAAACCGAGAGGATCGAATCGCGGATCTCTTCCGCAGACATGCGCCGCGGCGAGTGACGCCAGACCAGACGGTTCGCCGGATCTTCGTTCACATGCGCGGCCGGGGTGTCGCCTCCGAGCCCGTAGGCCCGCGACAGCACGATCTCCTTCGCCAGCGCTTTCACCGACCATTCCTTCTCGATGAATCGGTTCGCGAGATAATCGAGCAATTCGGGATGGGAGGGAACGTCACCGTTGACACCGAAGTTATCGACGGTCGTGACAATGCCTTCCCCGAAAAGATGGGCCCAGATCCGGTTCACCGCGACACGCGCCGTCAGCGGATTTCCAGGACTGGTGATCCACTCGGCCAATTGGAGACGGCCGCTTTGTTTCGGATCCACCACAGGGGCACCCGGCACTTCGAAAGCGGTCAGAAAGCCACGCGGCGCATCCGGTCCGAGACGTTCCGCTTCACCACGGATGCGGACCTGCGTGTCGGCGATGGTCTTTCCTTCACGGACACCATGCACCGCGAAACCTTGCGCCGCGGGGTCGGTCAGCGCCAGCAGATCGCCTTGCGCTTTCTCGTATTTCACCCGGAAAGCCCGTTGGACCGGCTGGCCGTTCGCGTTCCGCTTCAGACCTTCCGGCGTGCCACGGATTTCGTCCCACTCCTTCTTCGCCTGGTCGACCTGCGCTTGCAGCTCCTTGACCTTGTCTTCCGGCGGAGGCGGAACATCCGATGAAAGCCGGACGAGCATGGAAGGATCGTAGTAATCCAGACCACCGCCGCCCATCTTGTTGCGGACACCGGCGCAATCGTCGGTGCTCGTGAAAATGCCGGCGAGCGAGTAGTAGTCGGTCGTCGGAACCGGATCGAATTTATGGTCGTGGCAACGCGCGCAGCTCACCGTCAGACCGAGCGTCGAACGGGTCACGGTATCGATCTGCTCGTCGACATTGTCCATGAGGAACCGGACCTTGAAGCGTTGGTTCACATCCTTCACGCCGAGCGCGAGGAAACCCGTCGCGGTCAGAAGGCGGTCTTTCTCGGATGAACTTCCGGCGGCCAGCAGGTCGCCCGCGATCTGTTCCTTGATGAAACGATCGAAAGGAACATCGCGGTTCACCGCATCGATCACGTAGTCACGGTATTTCCACGCATGGGGATATGGAATGTTCCTCGAGGGCCCCGTCGATTCCCCATAACGTGCGACATCCAGCCAATGACGGCCCCAGCGTTCGCCGAATGATGGAGACGCCAACAAGCGATCCACTGCGGCGGCCCGGGCTTCCGGGGACGGGTCCCTGACGAAAGCGCTGATTTCTTCAGGCGAAGGCGGAAGCCCGGTGAGATCGAACGTCACCCGGCGGATCCACACTTCCGCGGAAGCATCGGCCACGGGCGGCAGACCTTTCTCCTCGAGTTTGCCGAGAACAAACCGGTCAAGGTCGCTCCGGGACCAGGACGTGTCTTTGACGGAGGGCACCACCGGGTTCGTCACCTTCTGCCATGCCCAGTGGTTCTTACGGAGATCATCGTACTTCCCGCGATCCTTGCCGATGTATGACGGGATCTTTTCCGCAGGCCATGCGGCGCCATCCTGGATCCACTTCGTCAGGTCGGCGATCTGCTCCGCCGTCAACGCGTCGCTTTCGCGGGGCATCCGCTTTTTCGGATCCGTGTGGTTGATCCGTTGGAGAAGCAGGCTCTTTTCCGCATCTCCACGGACCACCGCGGGACCTTCGTCGCCGCCGAGAAGCAAGCCGTTCAGATCATCCACGCGCAGCCCGCCCGCCGCCTTTGTGTCGGCGGCGTGGCAACTGTAGCAATTGTCGGAAAGGATAGGACGGATCCTCTTCTCGAAAAATTCCACTCCGGAGTCTGTGCCTGCCCCCGAAGCGGCCATCGGAATCAGCGACAAAAGAAAGGCGGCGCGGGATGATCTGAAACGGCTCATTGGTGTTTGATGTGAATCAATTCAGTTTGCCTTTGCCTTCGCGCCCTTGCGGTTGTTGTTGGGCGACCATTTCGGAGCGACCAATTCGCTGTTCCAGGAATTCCAGAGCGCGGCCAGCTCCTTCACCTTTTCCGGATTCGCGGAAGCGACGTCGGTCGTCTCCCCGATGTCATCGGCAAGGTTGTAGAGCTGCGCCCCCTCGGTGGATGCCGGCTCCCGACCGGGACCTCCCTGGATGTTCCCACCGGCGCCTTTCACCAGCTTCCAATCGCCCTTGCGGACGGCAAGCTGTTGTCCGAAGCGCCAGAACAACGCGTCATGCGGCACCTCGGCTTTGCCATCCTTGATATAAGGAAGCAGGTTCACGCCATCGAGCTTCCAATCCTTCTGGACTTCCACACCGGCTGCGGCGAGCGCGGTTGGCAACAGGTCGAGCTGGATGACCGGACGGGCATCCACTTTTCCGGCGGGGATCTTCCCTTTCCATTGGATCACGAACGGGACGCGGATGCCGCCTTCCCATGTCTGCGCTTTGAATCCACGCAACGGTCCGTTCGATGAGGTGATCTGCTGCGTGGGTCCGCCGTTGTCGGTGATGAACAGCACCAGCGTGTTTTCTTCCTGTCCTTGCTCGCGGACTTTCGCGAGCACGCTGCCGACCGCGTCATCAAGCGAGGAAAGAAGCCCGGCGAACTTGCGGCGCTTCGGATCCTGGATGGAAGTGAAACGGCTCTCGTATTTCTCGCTCGGCTCAAGCGGACCGTGAACGGCGTTGAACGGAAGATAAACGAACCAGGGTGCGTCCTTCTTCTTTTCGATGAAAGTGGTCGCTTCCTTGGCGAACGCCTCGGTCAGGTAACCGGGATCCTTGACGATCTCACGACCGCGCAGGATCGGATTGTTCGAATCCGGCTGGGGATCGACATAACTGTGCGCCCCGCCGAGGAATCCGAAGAACTCATCGAAACCGCGGTTGAGCGGATTGAATTTCGGCGCGGCGCCGAGATGGGATTTCCCGAACCACCCGGTCGCATAACCCGCGGCCTTGAGCCGGTCGCCGATGGTGCGTTCGTCGAGCGAAAGTCCGACTTCGGTGTTCGCTTCCGTCGGAGGCCCCGGATTGAACTCATGGCCGAAACGTTGCTGGTAGCGGCCGGTGAGAAGGCCGGCGCGTGTCGGACTGCAATAGGGTCCGCTGACATAGCCGTTGGTGAAACGGGTGCCGTTGGCGGCAAGACTGTCAAGATTCGGAGTCGGGATATCCTTGGTGTATCCTTGGAAACCGATCTCGCCGTAACCGAGGTCATCGGCGACGATGAGGAGGATGTTCGGTTTATTTTCCTGCGCGAAAGCGCTGGCTGCCAGAGCGGCGAAGATGAATGCGTGATGGATGGATCGTTTCATGGGTTCGGAGGAAAAGGTTCAGTTGGAGGCGGAGGTGATGTCGGCGGGTTCACCGGCATTCACCGGAACGAGCAGGTTGGTGCGGTCGGGAATGCTGCGCATGTTCATGCGTCCGCCGGGCTCCTGATAGACGCAGAGCAGCCAGCGGCGGTCCTTGCGCACGGCGCAGCGGGTTTCGGTCAGGCGGTTCCAGCGTTCCCCGTCATGGAATTCGAAACGGACACCCTGCACGCTTCCCGGATTGCCCTGGAGTTCGAGGTTCGCCGCGCCGCCGGATTTGGCTTCGATGTAGCTCTTGCCGATCGCACCGCGGACCGCCCGATGGGAGAAATTGATCACACGATAGCTGCCCATCCGGAAATCCGCACCGTGATCG
>DATLIO010000009.1:0-6361 GCA_035539355.1 Luteolibacter sp. | reverse complement strand
AGCTTATATTTTATCGAGAGCTGGATTTCTGAAATTGCCGGCGACTCATGAATTGGAACGGGGAGCGTGGGAGCTTTGGTTGAGAGAGTGGCTCAAGAAATTGCCGCCCGACGCGGCTGCGAAACTTTATGTGGGAACTTGGGCGCAGATGGCGGTTGTAAGGACGCTCGATCCTCTCAAGGTGGAGGTGAAGCCGGATGTTGGCATGATGAACCGGGGGTTTGATCTATTGTCCCAGGAATTTCCCGGTAGTCCGGCCATCGCTTGCCAAGAGGCTTACCTCGCGATGTATGTTCTGGGCGATCGCCAGAGGGCTTTCAATGCCCTCAAAAGAATCGGAGGAAAGATCGATCTCCATCTACTGCGTGGGAAGGAAGGATATGAGAGACTTCTCTACAACATCGCTAGTACTCCCTGGAAAATTGAGACCGTAGGGATCAAACCCATCGAAATCCATAGGGGACGGATTCCGGTCGATTTCCTCGTGAGAATGGAATCGGCCGCGAAAGAAGGGCCCCAGGGAATGGAGGACCTCATCCGGAAAGTGCGAGCTGACGAACTTTACAACCCTGACGGAAAATACCAAAGCAGCCTTTTTTTCGAATGGTTCGACCAGACTCCCGAAAGCAGCCGCGAGGAGCGTATCATGCAGGCGAAGAAAAGGCTGGTTGAGGATTGGATGGAAAAGATGCCCGATTCTCCGTTCGCGAAATTGGCTGCCGCGATGTTGTGGGTGGATTGGGCATGGGATGCCCGCAGCGGAGCTTATGCCTCCCAGGTGAGTGAAACCCAATGGCGCGGATTCGCGAAACGCCTCAAGACCGCGAGGAAATTCCTGATGTCATGTCGTGAACTGCAGGAGACCGAGCCCGCATGGAGCACTGTGGTGTTCAGGGTCATGCTCGGAGAGGGAGCGGATGAAGGCGAGTTTGAGGACGTTGCAGATGTGTTGTTCGAGCGTTTCCCTGACGCCGATGTCGCGATTGAGGCGGCGACCATGCATTTCCGGCCGCAATGGGGCGGCAGACCGGGTACCTGGGAACCGTGGTTGAAGCACCACTTCGCGAGGCTTCCCGAAGACAAGGCGGCGAGAGCTTACGCGAGGGTCATGAACGACAATGCGGGATTCATTTCCGCATACGAGGAGAACGCGAAGACCTTGCTGGGCGATGGAAAGGTCGATGTGGCGCTTTGGTTGAAAGGCCTTGAGATTCTCAAGAAGGAGTTCCCGGAAAGCACTTGGGTTGCTGCGGGAGAAGCCATCGTCCATTCTCATTTCACCGAGAAGTCAGACCTAGCGCTGGCTGCATTCAAAAGAATGAATGGAACCATCGACTACGGTGTGTGGGGGACGCTCGATTACTTCGACCGCTGCAGCCGGTGGTGCACTCGGACGCAGACCCAGAAGAAAAAGTGAGGGACTATTCCTTCACCCGCTCGACGTTCGCTCCGAGCATGAGGAGTTTTTCGTCGATGTGCTCGTAGCCGCGGTCGATGTGATAGAGTCGGTGGATCTCGGTTGAGCCTTTGGCTTTCAACGCGGCGAGCACCAGCGCGGCGGACGCGCGCAGGTCGGATGCCATGACGGGGGCGGCGGAGAGCTGGGTGACGCCGCGGACGATGGCGGTGCCGTTGTCGACCTTGATGTCGGCGCCCATCCGTTTGAGCTCGGCGCAATGCATGAAGCGTTGCGGGAAGATGGTGTCCTTGATGACGCTGATGCCCGGAGTGGTCACGAGCAACGCGGTCATCTGCGCCTGCATGTCCGTGGGATAGGAAGGGTAGGGAGCGGTCGAAATGTCGCAGCCGGTGGTTTCCGGATTGCGGTGGACCACGCACTCGTCACCGGCTTCGTTGAAATCGATGCGATGGCCGGATTTCACGATCGCTTCGGTGATCGCCTTCATGTGATCCCGGCAGATGCGGCGGATCGTCACGCTTTCGCCGGCGAGTGCGGCGGCGCACATGAAGGTTCCGGCTTCGATGCGATCGGGGATGACGGTGTGTTCGACACCTTTGAGTTCCTTCACGCCTTCGATGACGATGCGGCGGGTGCCGGCACCGGTGATCTTCGCTCCCATGGCGTTGAGGAAATTCGCGAGGTCGAGGACTTCCGGCTCGGCGGCTGCGGATTCGATGACGGTGATGCCTTCCGCGAGGGTGGCGGCCATCATGACGTTGTCGGTTCCCAGAACGGTTGGGCCGTGGGTGCCGCGCAGATCGATTTCGGCACCGCGGAGTCCATCGGGAGCGGTGAGGGTGATGTTTCCGCCTTCGAATTCGACTTTCGCGCCGAGTGCCTCGAAGCCGCGCAGGTGGAGGTCGATCGGCCGGTCACCGATGACGCAGCCGCCGGGGAGTGAGACGACCGCGCGGCCTTTGCGGGCGAGTAGCGGTCCCATCACACAGATCGAAGCGCGCATGCGGCGGACCAGTTCGTAGGGAGCCTCGTCGGAAATGTCCGCGCAGTGGATCCGGACGGTGCCGGACGAGCGTTCGACATCCGCGCCGAGGGCGCTGAGAATCTGCACCATGTAGTTCGTGTCCGAAACGTCCGGCACGCGGCGGATGATGCATTCGCCATCGGTGAGCAGGGTGGCGGCGAGGATCGGGAGCGACGCGTTTTTCGAGCCGGAGATGTTGATGGCACCGCGGAGAACCGGGCCACCGTGAACGACGAGTTTGTCCATGGATTGAAGTGTCGGAGAATGTTAGTCGCGCCAGGCGAGGGGAAAACGGGGGATCCCGGAGAGGTCGTTTTTCACTTCGACGCGCGTGAAGCCGGACTGTTGGAGAAATCCGGCGACCTGTGAAGCCTGATCGTGGCCGATTTCGAGAACGATCCAACCGCCGGGATTCAGCCGGGAAAAAGCCGCGGGGATGAACTTCCGGATCACGTCGAGTCCATCCGGGCCGCCGAAAAGCGCGAGCGCGGGATCATGCATGACTTCCTTGGTGAGTTCGGCCCGTTCCGATTCCGGAACGTAGGGAAGGTTTGCGGCGATCCCGTCGAAATTTCCGCCGACTTCCGAGAAAAGGTCGCTGAGCACGAAGCGGGCGTTGGTGATCTCCAGCGTCGCGGCGTTTTCCCGCGTGAGATCGAGCGCGTCCTGCGAAACGTCGGCGAGCGTGACCGACCATTCCGGCCTTTCGCCGGCCAGCGTGAGCCCGAGGACGCCGGAACCGCAGCCCATGTCGAGGATCTCGGCGTTCCCCGTGGGAGCGAATTTGAGGATCCACTCGCAGAGTTCCTCGGTTTCGGGGCGGGGGATGAGGCCGCGGCTGTCGGAAATGAATTCCCGGCCGTGGAAAAAGACGTTTCCGATCAAATGTTGCAGCGGAACGTTTTCGCCGCGCTTTTTCAGCATGTCGCGGAGCGGAGCCAGGTCCTTTTCGTCCATCGGCCGGTCGAACTGCAGGTAGAGATCCATCCGGGTGCAGCCGAGCTGCTTCGCCACCAGCATCTGCATGTTCCGCCGGGCATCCTCGATCCCGCGCTTTTCGAGGTAGCGGGTGCCGCCATCGATCGTTTCCAGAACCGTGCTCATTGAAAGAAGGGCCGCCGGGATCCCGCGCGGAGGCGGGAGTTTGGACGGACGTCCATCCGCCGCCAAGGCCATTGTGCGCTTGGGGTTGAAAAGCCCGCACGCTCTGCTACTCCGGCGCATCGAAACACGACTTTCCATCACCGGACTCGGCGCGCTCTCGGCATTGGGGGTAGGGATCGAAGCCCATCATCGGGCGCTCTCGGAAAAACGGATCCCATTCCGCCCGCTCGGAGAGTTGCTCGGAAATGAAAGCCCGCACGCGGCGATTCCCGGGGCATGGATCGCGGATCGCGCCTTGCTCACCCACCGGAAATGGAGCCCTGCCACGATGGCCGCGCTTCATGTGGCGAGGGAGGCCCTTTCCCAGACAGGCTGGTCGGCGGATGAAATGCGCGATGCCGCTCTGGTGCTCGGCACGAGCCGCGGAAATGCGGCGGGTTGGCTCGGCCCGTGGCCCGGTCGCAGGCCTTTCAAGCTGATGGCCGCGAGCAATACGATCCACAGCGAACCGGCCAGCGCCATCAGCATCGAGTTCGGAATCCAGGGACCGAACCACGTCGTCGCCAGCGGATGTGCCGCTGGATTGGACGCGGTGGGGGTCGCGATGATGATGGTGAAATGCGGGCTGGCTTCCCGCGCGCTGGCCGTGGCGGTCGATCTGCCGCTCGTTCCGATGCTCCTCGACAACTACGCGGCTTCCGGATTGCTGGCCCGCGGGCTGCGGATGAATCCATATCATCCGGACAGCTCGGGATTCACCCCCGGTGAGGGTGCGGCGGCGATCGCGTTTGAAGCGGGTTATCATGATGGTCCGGATTTGTTATACTATTCCTGCAATTCCGATGCATGTGATCCGGTTGGAATTCCAGCCGGAGGAGGAAACACCATATCTCTCATCCGGAGTGCGTTTGAAGCCGTGGGGGGCTGCGATGCCATATCTCCGCATGCCACGGGCACCGCGGTGCAGGCAAAGGCCGATCCGGCGATCCTTTCCGCTGTTTTCACCGACCGGAAGCCGACGGTTCATCCTCTCAAACCATTCCTGGGTCACACCATCGGAGCCAGCGGGCTGTTGGAGAGCGTGATCCTCGCGAGATTCCTCCGCGATGGAAAGCTGCCCCCGAACATCGCCGGTCTGCATGCACCGGAAGGTTTCGTGCTGCCGACCGATTCGATTGACGCCGCCGGTCCGGTGTTCAAGCTCTCGCACGGCATGGGTGGTCACAACGCTCTCCTTGTCATTTCACCATGAAGAAAAGTTCCATCCGTCTCGAAGTCTCCATCGACGACCAGCGCCTTGATGTGTTCGACGAAGACAAGCTGATCCGCAGCTTCACCGTTTCCACGGCCCTCAAGGGTGTCGGCTTCCGCGAGGAAAGTTTCCGCACTCCGACGGGACGATTCCGCATCTCCGAAAAGATCGGTGACGGCGAGAAGCTGAACACGATTTTCAAACAACGGGTGCCCGCGGGCGTCTGGAAAAAAAACAGCAAGACCGAGGGCGATCTCGTCCTCACCCGCATCCTCCGCATCGACGGGCTTGATCCCGAGAACGCGAATTCGAAGAAGCGCTGCATCTATATCCACGGAACCAACCGTGAGGACCTCATCGGGAAACCCGCGAGCATCGGCTGCGTCAGGCTTTCAAACCAGGACATGGTCGAATTGTTTGAAATGGTTTCCGTCAAGGACGCCATGTATATCCATCCGCCGGTGAAGCAGCGCGGAAAGCTGATGTTCTTTGATTGCGACTCCACCCTGTCATCCATCTAAGGCATCGACGAACTCGCCCGTGCCAAGGGGCCTGAGGTTTTCAAGCAAGTCGTCGCACTCACGAATGCGGCCATGAACGGGGAGATTCCGCTCGATCAGGTGTTCCCGAAGAGGATGGAAATCATCCGGCCGGACAAGGCCACGTGCGCGAAGGTGGCGGCCCAATATATCAAGACCGTGGTGCCCGGTGCGGCTCTGCTGATCCGTCGCCTCAAAAAGGATGGGTGGCTTCCGGTGATCATTTCAGGCGGATTCGCGCCGTTGATCGAGCCCTTGGCGAAACGGCTGGGCATCGATCATGTGGAGGCGGTGCCGCTGTATCTCGATGCGAAAGGGAACTACGCGGGATATGGAACCGACTATCCGACCACCCGCAATCTCGGCAAAAACGAGATCATCCGCGAATGGAAGGCCGCCATGCTGCCGGAGCGCGTCGGCATGATGGGTGATGGCATATCCGATCTTGAGACCAAATCCGATGTGGATGTGTTCATCGGCTTCGGTGGAGTCGTCAAAAGACCATTGGTTAGAAAAGGATCCCGGAACTGGATTGAAAGCCTTTCGGATCAGGAGTCCATCATCCGGATGTTAGGAAAACCATCAAAGCGGCACGTTTCGCGCACTGATAAAATATTATCTCGCCAAATATCAAAAAAGACCTTGTCAGGGGATAGGCCCGGTTTAATTTCCGCGCCGATGAGCACATCCTCCAAGAAAACGTCGAAAGGCAAACGTTACTCCGCCGAAGAAAAAGGCGATATCGTGGCATTCGTCGAAAAACATAACGCCGAGAACGGCCGTGGTGGCCAAAGCGCCGCCGCCAAGAAATTCGGCATCTCCCAACTCACGATCGCAAGCTGGCTGAAGTCCGGCGGCGCATCGACCGGCGCGAAGCGCGGCCGCAAGCCGGGCTCCGGCAGCGCGGCGAAAGGTGGCAGCTTCACCGCGAAGCTTGGCGCCCTTTCCGCACTCGCCGCCCAGATCCGGAAAATCGAACCCCGTCCGGAGGAAAACCGGATTCTTGTGTTTCTATCGGAGGG
>DATLIO010000008.1:0-6277 GCA_035539355.1 Luteolibacter sp. | reverse complement strand
CCAACGAGATGGAGGAAGCCCTGGCGAAAGGAGTCCGCTGGCTTTCGGAGAAACGCCTCCCCACCGGTACCGATCCCGCCAAAGGCCCGGCAGGCCTTCTTCCCGCCGGATTCAGCGCCGAACATCTGGGGCCGAACGATTTCTACTATTGGGATAATTTCTGGGCCATCGGTGGACTGCGGGCGATTTCCTCATACTGGGAAAAACACGGCGACCACGAGCGCGCCCGCGAAGCCCGCGAGCTGGCCGCGGCCTACACGGACAGCATTGAGAAAAGCATCGCCTCGACGAGATCGATCAAACGCCGTGGAGCGATCCCCGCGGCTCCGTCGCGGAGGATGGATGCGGGGGCCGTCGGTTCGATGGTCGCTGACTATCCGCTCCAGATCTACGTCCCGGGCGAGAAACGGCTGCTTTCAACATTGGGGCATCTGTTCGACCACTGCTTTTTCAAAGGAGGCTTTTTCCAGGAGATGATCCATTCCGGCATCAATGCCTATCTCACACTCGATCTCGCGCAGACATGGCTTCGCGCAGGCGATCCGCGTTTCGCCGATCTGATCCGGGCGGTGGCGGACCTTTCATCCCCGACCGGCCAGTGGCCGGAAGCGATCCATCCCAACACGCTCGGAGGCTGCATGGGCGACGGCCAGCATGGTTGGGCGGCGGGAGAATGGATCATGATGATCCGCAACTGCTTTGTCCGCGAAGAGGAGGAAGAACGCGCGCTCATCATCGGTTCGGGCATCCTTCCCGAATGGCTGGGTGATGAAGGCAACGCTTCATTCGGACCGACACCCACTCTCTGGGGAACCGTCAGCGTTCACATCAGACAACACCACCTCACCGTCGCGGCTTCATGGCTGGGCGAACCACCACGCCTGTCCGTCGCCATCCCGGGATTCCTTCCGATTGAAACCCTGTCCGCAGGCGAATCCATCCCACTCACTCCTGCTTCATGAAGATCGCAATGTTCACAAACACCTATCTGCCGCATGTCGGCGGCGTGGCGAGATCGGTCAAAACCCTCGAAGACGAATGCCGGAAGCTCGGGCACGATGTGCGGGTGATCGCGCCCGAATCGGATGCCGCGGACGAATCCCCGGACGTGCTGCGTGTTCCCGCCATCCAGAATTTCAATGGCAGCGATTTCAGCGTCCGGCTTCCGTTCCCCAACAAGATCCGGGACTTCATCGATGAGTTCCAACCCGACATCATCCACAGCCACCACCCTTTCCTGCTCGGTGACGCCGCGCTCCGTGAGGCATGGAAATCCGGAGTGCCGATCGTCTTCACGCATCACACCTTGTATGAGCGCTACACCCATTATGTGCCGCTCGATTCCGATGCGTTGAAACGGGTCGCCATCCAGCTCGCCACCGAATACTGCAACCTTTGCACCCATGTCATCGCGCCCAGCGATAGCATCGCGAAGCTGCTGCTCGAACGCGGAGTGAAAGCACCGGTCACCTCCATTCCCACCGGCATCGATACGCAGACATTCTCCTCCGCGGACGGCGCCGGATTCCGGGCCCGATATGGCATCTCTTCCGAACAAACCGTCATCGGTCATGTGGGACGGCTCGCCGAGGAAAAGAATCTCGGTTTCCTCGCCGAAGCCGTCGGCGAAGTTCTCGAACGCCATCCTGACGCGGTCTTTCTGCTGGTGGGCGATGGTCCGGCGAAGGAAGCGGTAGAAGCCAGGATCCCCGCCGGCAGGATCATCGCGACCGGTTCCCTGCACGGACAGGATCTGGCGGATGCCTATGCGGCGATGGACATCTTCGCATTCGCATCCCAATCCGAGACCCAGGGCATGGTGCTCGCGGAAGCGATGGCAGCGGGAGTTCCCGTCGTTGCCCTCGACGGTCCCGGAGTGCGGGAAATCCTCTTCAATGACAGGAACGGGGTTCTCCTGGATGGCGACGCCGACTCCGCTTCGTTCGCCGATGCCCTCTCCCGTCTGATCTCCGAACATGAGTTCCGCGGCTCGTGCTCCGAACAAGCCGCCATCGTTTCAGAGGAATACGACAGGGCGGCGACCACCGCGCGCATCATCGATCTCTACGAATCGCTGATCGCCGGAAACCACCGCGAACCCGAAGACTCCGGCCCGTGGGACCGCCTGCTCAACGGCGTCCAGATCGAATGGGAAATCGCCGCCGCGAGAATTTCCGCCGTCGCCGCGGTCGTGTCCATAACCCCAGCCACGGAGGTCGCCATTGATTAGCCGCGTCGTGTCCCGCTTGCGTTGGATGCGGAGGAAAGTCAGCCGCGTCAGGTGGTTCGCGCGCCTGTTCGGGATCCCGCTTCCGAAGGGACATGACGAACAGCCGGGGATCATCCTGATCCAGATCGACGGGCTTTCCCGCACCCAGTTCGATCGCGCGGTCAAACGCGGCCGGCTGCCTTTCCTCGCGCGCGCCGTGAAGAAAGGACGGTTCCATGAACTCAGCTTCTACTCCGGCATCCCTTCCACCACCCCCGCCGTCCAGGGTGAGATCTTCTACGGCGTGAAAGCCGCGGTTCCCGCGTTCGAATTCCTCGATCGCAAGAGCCGGAAAATGTTCCGGATGTTCGACGCCGATGCCGCGAAGACGGTGGAGGAGGAACTGGCACGGAAAGGCGGCGCACCTCTGCTCGCGAACGGGCACTCCTATTCCAACATCTACCGGGCAGGAGCGAGCGGTTCGTGGTATTGCTCGCAGGATCTCTCGCCCTCGACCATCTGGGAGAAGTCCAGGCCGCTCAAGTGGCTTGTCCTGTCCGTGATCTATCTGCCGAAGATCATACGGGTCATCCTGCTCTCGATTCTGGAATTCCTTCTCGCGGTCCGTGATTGCTTCACCGGTCTTTTCGCGAAAGAGAATCTGAAGCGGGAGCTCTTGTTCGTGCCCGCACGGATCAGCATCTGCATCATGCTGCGGGAATTCATCCGCTTCCGGGTGCTGCTCGATATCGAACGCGGCGTGCCGATCCTCCATGCGAATTTCCTGGGCTATGACGAGCAGTCCCACCGCCGCGGTCCCGATTCCGAATTCGCCCATTGGACGTTGAAAGGGATCGACCGTGCCATCCGGGACATCCATCGCGCCGCACGGCGATCGGATTTCAGGGACTACGAGATGATCATCTTCTCGGACCATGGTCAGGAGAAATCCATTCCCTATGAAAAACTCCGCGGCCGCCCCTTTGAGGAAGCGGTGAAGGAGGTTTTCAAAGAGGGTGGGTATTCGGACCACGTCATCTCCAACGCCACCGCGACGGATCACCGGGTTCTCGGAGCCTCGAACCGCAGGAGGATCCTGAAAGAGCAACCGCCCGATCTCCCGTTGCCGGATTCGGTGGTCATCGCGGCGATGGGACCGCTCGGTCATATCTATCTTCCGGACTCTCCCGTCCCGCCATCTTTGGAACCCATCGCAGCCACCCTCAGGGAAAGCGCCGGAGTGCCCCTGGTCATGATCCGGGAGATGGATCCGGAGCGCCCCGTCAAGGCATTCACCCGATCCGGCATGGTCGAACTTCCCCGGGATGGCGCGGCCGTCCTAGGCAAGGATCATCCGTTTCTAACAGAAGCAACCGCGGACCTGACAGCCCTGGCCCGTCATCCCAATGCGGGGGACCTCATCGTCAGCGGATGGAGTCCCGAAGGTCCCGCGATGAGCTTTCCCCCCGAAAACGGTGCGCATGGAGGACCGGGAAGCGAGGAAACCCGCGGCTTCCTTCTTCTTCCCGATCATCTCTTCGACGAGCCACCCATCTCCGGAGGCCGCGATGTGATCCGCGGCGAAGACATCCATCAATTGGTCCACCGTCATTTCCACCCGCAGCGGCCCTTCCCGAAAATCCGTTCCACCCGGCCGATCAACAGGACCTTGCGCGTAATGACCTACAACATCCACAGCTGCGTAGGGATCGACGGAAAACTGAGACCGGAACGGATCGCCCGGGTCATCAACCGCCTGCAGCCGGACATCATCGCGGTTCAGGAAGTGGATGCCCATCGTCTCCGCAGCCGTGGTCACGATCAGGCGGAGATCATCGCAGGACTTCTCGAGTTCAGGCATGCGTTCCACTCGATGCTCGAGGAAGAGAAGGAGAAATACGGCATCGCCCTGTTCTCGGGCTTTCCATTCGAGGTCATGAAATCAGGGCTTCTCACCAAAGCCGATCCGTCACGGCTGCGGGAAGCACGCGGTGCGATCTGGATCAAGACCGACGGGGAAGCGATCGGAACGCCGTTCCATTTCATCAACTCGCATTTCGGACTCGGGCGCGATGAACGAACGCTCCAGGCGTCGACCCTGATGAACGACGAATGGCTCGGAAACATCCCTGATGACGAACCTGTCATTCTCTGCGGGGACTTCAATTCAACGCCCCGCTCCCCCGTCCTGCGGGGCATCCGCGGGAGGCTTCCGGTCACCGGCCCCGCGAAATCCGGCCACCGGTCCCAACCCACCTTTCCAAGCCTGCGCCCGGTGGCGAAATTGGATCACGTATTTGCGAGCCGTCATTTCAAGGTGCGTGAGATCATCGTCCCCACCAACCACACGGCAACCATCGCATCGGATCATCTGCCGCTGTGCGTCGAACTCGAACTGGAAGAGAATGCATGAAGATCCTGAAGATCATCGCCGCCATCGGGGTCGCCGCTTTGCTTGGTTGGCTCATTTATGCCAACCGGGAGCATCTCGCCAAGGATGAGGTCATCGCTTACGGCCGCGGTCTGCCGGCAGGTTGGTTCATCGTCCTGTTCGCCATTCTCCCGCTGCTCGGATTCCCGATCAGCATCTTCCTCATTCTCGCAGGACTCCGGTTCGGATTGGTCTGGGGAATGACCGTGTCGGCGGCGTGCATCTATTTCCACCATCTCGCCGCCTACCGGATCTGTCATGGCAGGCTGCGAGAACGGATCGCGGGCTTCGTGAAAAAGCGCGGCCACAAGCTTCCTTCGGTGAGGGGAAGCAACGGCGTCTGGTTCACCCTCATGTTCTCCGCCGTCCACGGGCCGCCTTACACGTTCAAGATCTATCTCCTCGCGCTGACCAACGTCCCTTTCCGGATCTATGCCGGGGTCGGCGGAACCACCTATATCCTGTTCGGACTCATCCCCGTCGGAGCCGCGGCCGTGGCGACGAAGATGGATGTGACCTATCTCTACGTCGCCATCGCGGTCGTTTCCGCTACCGCCCTTGCCTTCAACCATTTCCGCTCACGGCGGAAAGAGATCGGACAGACGGACTGACCGCTCAGTTGGTTTTGATCTGCTGCGCGGAAATCACTGCGAACGCATATTCCGCCAGCACGCGATGTCCCGTCGGAGTCGGATGAAGTCCATCGGCGGAGAACAGATGTTTGCTGTCATTCGCGCCTTCGGTGACACTGACGAACCCGAATTTCCCCGGATCGGCGGCGATCTGGTTGAACTGGGCGTCCATGTCCAGCTTGATGATCACCAGCTGGGGATTGGCTTTCGTCAGCCGTGCGATCGCCTCGTCCATTTCCTTGTTGAAAGCCTTGCCGGCATTGGAAACCGCCTGCAGCGCGACCGGAGCCATGTCCCCCAGCAAGGTCACCCTCCGGACCATGGATGGGAATTTCGAGCCGTCGGAAAGATTCCCCCACATCACGTATTTCACTCCTGCGGATGCCATCGCCTGGATCTGTCCCTCGATGTCCTGCACGACCTTGACCGCTTCCTGATCGAGGGTCGCCCAACTCGAAGCGATCTGTTCGGGCTGGATCGCGAGCGCCATCAGATCGTTCGTCCCGATGCGCACGACGTGCAGGGCGTCCTTCTTCACGCCGTCCTTGTTGAACTCCGGATTGAGATACCGTTTGCTGATCTGGACCGTCAGGTTCTGCCCCTTGTTCGCATCACGGCCTTTCGCCGAAGCATATCCGCTGGTCGATCCGCCGACCGCGTAGTTGGTTCCGCCGAAATAGAATCCGTTCATGCCCGACGGTTTGAAATCAGGGATGTTCATCATCTTCGGCCCCGCGAGCTGGGCGACCCAGGTTTCGCGGAATTTGACGTCCTTCTTATCCGGTCCCACCGAACGGTTCCCCATGTCGGTGAGGCTGTCTCCGAAAGTGACGAGTTCCTTGAATTCGGCCGCGAGGCACCATGGGGCGAGGGAAACAAGGATCAGGGAGGCGAGGGTTTTTCTCAGGTTCATTGCAATGTCGGGTTGGTGAATCGGATCAGTCCAAAGCACCGGGAGGCGCGTTGTCCTTCATCAGTTGTTGGATCTCACGACGGCCGAGGGCG
>DATLIO010000007.1:0-1954 GCA_035539355.1 Luteolibacter sp. | reverse complement strand
CGTCGCATCGGGCGATGTGTTGTTCACCTTCCGCAGGTCCAGCCAGTAATCGAGGAACGCGTTGACGAAGCGGGACGAATCCACATCGGAGATCATCCGGTCCGTCTGCGAAACCAATACCGCCGGTTCCTTGAGCTTTCCTTCCGTCGCCGCAGTCCGCAGTTCCGCATCGGGTTCCGAGTTGTGCAGGAAATACGAAAGCCGTGTCGCCACCGCGGGATCATCGAGTTTCCCCGGCTTCTCCTCCAGCGTCACGAACGCAGGCGAGCAAAGCACCGCCGCGTAGGTCGTCAGCATCGCTTCCGTGAACGAAGCCCCCGAATCCAGCGCCGTGCGGACCAGATTCATGAAACGTTGCGGCTCTTCCTCCGAAAGCGGCCGGCGATACGCCCGCGTCATGAACCGCTTGAGATACTTCTCCGCATCCTTGAGCGGCTCCTTGGAAATGGCGACCACCCCGTCCTTGCCTTCCTTCATCATCGGCAGATCGCCGAACATCAGCTTCTTCGCCGCATCGATCGACGGTTCGGGCAACGGGCCCTCCACCTCCAACCAGTAGAAAGAAACACCCGGCTGGCCGTCCTTCTCCGCCAGCGGATTCTTGAATGCCGGTGGCCGGGACCGGAACAGGCGCACGGCGTCCGGACGGATCGTTTCACGCTTGAGAAGATACACCTCCGTCTCATGCACCGACGGGTCCGGCCCGACGCTGAAGGTCCATTGCTTCCGCAACTGCCGCGGACGGGTCTCCGAATAGAACGTCACCGGCTCCTCGGTCCGGCCTTTGGAAACGCTGGTCTGCACCGGCTTCCACCACGTCTTCTCGTTGAGCGGTCCCGCCCAGAACGACTTCGCTTTCACCCGCAATTTGTAGCGGCCGGAAACCGACGCGCTGAACGAGTTGAACTGAAGGTCCAGCGGTTCGTAGCTGCTGGCCACCACGCCGATCGATTCATTCTCGCGGCGCTCCGGATCGTTCTTTTTCAAACCCGCCTGCATCGCATCGTCATCCGTCAGCGCGGGGATGTCCGCCTCGTCGTTGATGATCGGAAAGGTGCCACGTTCGGTCGAGCGGTTGAATTCGCTGAACCGCGAACGCTTCCAGAGGTTCGTCTGCTCGCGGGCGTAGTAGCGTTTCACCGTCGGCTTCACGCTGCTGGTCTTGCGGACGAGCACTTCCTTCAGCGCGTATTCCGCCGCGCCGAGGTAGCGGCTGATCTGGACGTGGGAGACATCGAGCGCGTCGCCAACCTTGTTGAAGCGGTGCGATTCCCCGTCCTCGGGAAGCATGTCCTTCACCTGGAGCCAAGGCGCGCCGAGCAGATCGCGGAGGGTGTTCTCGTATTCGTAGCGGTTCATCCGCCGCCAGGTCGACCGGCCGTTCGTGGCGATCGCCTCCGCATCCGCCTTTTCCAGCGGCGCGGCGACCGCCTTGAGAAATCCGTCCCGCTCCGCCGCCTCCGGCTGTTCCTTTTTCTTCGGCGGCATCTCATGATCCTCGACCCGGTCGTGGATTTTCACCCACGTCGCGAAGGTCTTCGGATTCGAAAGATCGAAGCCCAGGGCCGTCAGATCCAGCCCGCCCTTTTTCGTCTCCGCGTCATGGCAATCGGTGCAACGGTTTTCGAACATCTCCCGCACGGGCGCAGGGATTTCAGCGGCAACGAGCATGCCGGGCAGGGACAGGAGTGCGAGGGTTCGCCACATGGGTTTTGGAATCGGGCTAATACGGTCGTTGGGATGGCGAAATTTCAGCTCTTCCACGGCGAATCATCCAAAGATCCGGAGATTTCAGGCCGGAATCGGGAAAAAAGGCCCGATCCACCGGATCATCCGCATCATCAACCGCTTACAAGATTTCACATCCGGCTTTCTTTCATTCACTTGAACGCGTCGTGACGTCATTTCAGACCCATGTGAGTTCGTTTTGTTCCAATGTGATATCACCTTGGCC
>DATLIO010000006.1:0-3487 GCA_035539355.1 Luteolibacter sp. | reverse complement strand
CATCCCGGCTCCCTCGAATGGATCCCCTTCCTCGAAAACCAAAAGATCCCACGGCACCCTCCCGACCGCGGATTTCAATTTCTTCGGATCAGCTTTCGCCAATCGATCGAGCATTTTCATCACGGTTCTGGTCTCACAAATCCCCGGCAGGTTTGAACGTTCGATGTAATGAAGCGCTTCCTCCGGCTTCGCCTCCGCCCACGCATCGATGAAATCCTTCATCGCTTGGGAACAATTCGCCAGCAGCCACACAGCTTCGGCTTCACCACCTTTCGCTCCCAGCTCGTCGACAACGCTGAACCACCTTCCCCGTAACTTCGATCCCTTTTCGAAATCGCCGGCGATCTCCGCCTGTTTGATTCTCGCATCGAGACTCAGGAGTTCCTCCTTCAATTCCTCCAGCCCCATGAGGGGCACTTGATCCAAGGCGCGCTGCTGCCGCTCATGGGCCTCACTTCTCAATCTCTTCAACTCCACATCCAGCTCCGCCGCATTCCGGAACCGCCGTTCCGTCCCGCGCACTCCGCCGGTTGATCTTCCGGCGATCTCCGCGCGATCCCCGATCCGATGCATCGCCTCCGCGCGCCAATAGGCCGCCGCTCCGACGACGATCGGAATCAGCCAGATGAAATGTTCGCGCCTGATGGACAAGCATCCATCAAAGCGGACGGAATGATTCCTGCAAGAAGAAGCGAGTGTCAGAAACCATGCAGGGGCGGTCATCACGACCGCCCCTGGTGCTCCCTCATGATCTTCAAGCCACCATCGCTTCCTTCGGTCCGAAGAACTCGAAGTGCGTCTGGGATCCCGGCACTCCCCATTCGAGAAGCTGCTTGTAGATACCGACCATGAATGGTTTCGGCCCGCAGAAGTAGAAGTCGCAGTCCTTCGATGGCACGAGGCTTTCGATCAACTCCGCGTCGATGAATCCGGTGCTGTCGTGTCCGCGATCGTCCGCTCCCGGATTGCTGTAACGCACGTGGACCTTCACGTTCGGGTGATCAGCCGCGATCTTCCGCACGTGGTCGCCGAAGGCATGCGTGCCTTCGTTGAGCGCGCCATGGATGAAGGTCACGCTGCGGTCCGGCTGCGATTTCACGACGGCCTCGAGCATCGCCAGCACCGGCGTGATGCCGACACCCGCGGAAAGAAGCACGAGCGGACGTTCGTGGATCTCGGACGGATCGATGAAAAACTCGCCGCACGGCGGACCGACTTCGATTTCCGTGCCTTCAGGCAGGGCATGGAGATATCCGGAAACCGATCCCTGATCCTCTTTCTTCACGCTGATCCGGAACGCGTTTTCCTGCGGCGCGCTTGAGAGGCTGTAGTTCCGCATGGTGGTCACGTCGCCGTCCGGCACGCGGACCGTGAGATATTGGCCGGGCTTGTAAGCCGGCACCTTTCCGCCATCGGCGGGCTTGAGGTAGAACGAAACGATCACGCCGCTTTCACGCACCTTGCGGTCGATGACGAATTTCCTGAAGCCGCTCCAACCGTGGTCCGCGGCGGCCTGCGTTTCATAGATCTGCCGCTCGCGGCCGATGAGGATGTTCGCAAGGAATCCGTAGGCCGCGGCCCACGCCTGCACGATCTCGTGATCCGCCGGCAAGCTGAGCACTTCCTGGATCGATGTGAGCAGGTTCGCGCCGACGATCGGATAATGCTCGGGCAGGATCCGCAGGCCCGCATGCTTCTGCGCGATCCCTTCGACCGCACTGCCAAGAACCTCCAGCCGATCGACATTCGCCGCGAACGCACAGATGGCTCCGGCGAGCGCGCGCTGTTGCGTGCCGCCATGCTGGTTGCGCGCGTTGAACAACGGAGCGACCTCGGGATTTTCACGGAACATCCGCTGGTAGAAATGACGGGTCAGGGTTTCGCCATGTTCCTGCAGCACCGGCGCGGTGCTTTTCACGATCCGGATGACGTCGTCGCTCAGGCTGGGTTCGTTGGTTGCATTCATCACCCACAATCCAGCCCCTCCGGCCGGCCTCACGCAAGCTGTTGCAAACGGGCTTCTTGATCCACGTCAAGAAACCCTCAGGATATCCCCCATGAAAGCCTCATCGATCCGACTCGCCGCCCTCGCCTCCTCGCTGCGGCTCGCCACCATTTTCAACGGACTGCCCGATGACGTGCTTCTCAGGATCGCCGGCTATTCCTCGGTGAGGAAGCTGAAGAAAAACGACATCCTTTTCCGCGAAGGCGAGAAGGTCGTCGGCTTTTTCATCGTCACCAAGGGCATCATCGAGGCGTTCCGGGCGGATGAAACCGGCCGGGAGCAGCTCATCCACCTCATCCACGCCGGGGAATCCTTCGCCGAGCCCGCGGTCGCCGGACTTCCCGGCTACCCCGCCCACACCCGCGCGCTGGAACCCACGGAAGTCATCCTCATTTCCGGCGACGCCTTCCTCGCCCATCTCCGCGAGCGGTCGGATCTGGCGATGCGCATGCTCGGCTCGCTCAGCCGCCATCTCCACGAGCTGGTTTCCTCGATCGAAAGCTACAAGCTCCGCGACGCCGAAACGCGTTTCCTCCATTGGCTCATCCGCCGTTGTCCCGCCGGCAACAAGCCCGCGGTCGTCGAACTGGCCATTTCAAAGATGGTCCTCGCCGCCGAGCTCGGCACCCGGCAGGAAACGCTTTCACGGATTTTCGCGAAGCTGAAGAAGTCCGTGCACATCGCCGTGAAAGGCCGGGAGATCTCCATCGCCTCGCCCGCCGCGCTGAAGAAGCTTTTCGAATCCCAGCTCGCCTCGAAAGCGCTGCCCTGAGTTTTCCGCTTGGATCGGAACGGGACACCTCTAGGTTTCACCAAATCCCTTTCCGCAAACCCATCCCGCGGATTTCTGTGAAAACCCTCTCCCTCCGGCTCTTTCTTCCGGCGCTCCTGATCATGGAGGCGTCAGGCCAACTCGTGAATCCGGGTTTCGAAACCATGCCCTTCCTCCAGGGCTGGACCGCGACGGGAGTCACGCAGGACCCGGGACTCAACGGCACCGCCACCGCGGCCAGGCTTCCCTACAACACCTCGGCGGCGCTTTCCCAAACCACCCCGGCGGCCGCGGATTTCACCTTCGACGTCTGTTTCCGCAGCGCGGGGACGAACGAGGAGCAATCGTTCCGCATGACCCTCGCATCCGGCGCGACGGATGTGATCGATGTCCGGCTCGGAAAGTCCGGCGCGCTTGAGATCGGATCGACGCAGGCAGGCTACGCTCCGCTCGGCACGATTTCCTCCGGCACCGCGACGTCGATCCCTGCGAGCCAGACGATCAAGCTGCGGATCATCGGCAGGAATTTCGGCACGACGTCAGCGGACTACGACATCCTCTGGACGGCTCCCTACACGACGAACACGGCGCCAGCCTTTTCCAACGCCGCGCTCAATCTCAGGAAGTTCGCCGCCAGCCCGCCGCCATTGATCGGCGGGGTGAAATTCGAACGCAACATCACCGCGGCGAATTCCTTCACCGTGGATGAC
>DATLIO010000005.1:0-4465 GCA_035539355.1 Luteolibacter sp. | reverse complement strand
GCGTTGGCATGCTTGATCGCGTTCGTCAGACACTCGGAACCGATGCGCAGCAGATTCGTTTCCACCCTCGCCTCAAGTCTTCGTGCCGTTCCTTCGCAACGCATCTCGATCTTCGGGACGCCGGAACCTTCCAGCTGTTCCGCGATCAACTGCAGCGCGCCGAACAGCCCGTGCTCCTGCAACGCCATCGCCCTCAGATCCCAGATCGAACGCCGCGTCTCCGTGCGGGTGTAGCTGAGCAATGTGTAGGCATTTTCCAACGCCTTCGCCGCCTGGGCCGGATGAGCCGGCAGTGAATCCGACGCCGCGTCCAACTGGATCGCGAGCCCCGTGAGTTCCTGCTCCAGCGTGTCATGGAATTCGCGCGCCATCCGCGAACGTTCCTCCGCCAACGTTTCACGCACCGATTGCATCCGGATCGTTTCCGTCTGCGATCTCACCTGCCTTCTCAACACCACCACCCATCCCGCCGCCGCAGCCGCGGTAACCGCCGCCACCGACAACGCGGTCCAGATCCTTCCCGGAGTCCACCACGGCGCCGGGCGGATCACGCGGATGTCATTTCCTTCCTGCACCAACAGGTGGAAATCACCTGGCACGGTCCAATCGACGGCCGGCCAGCTCGTGTTCAGCTCGATCACACAGATCCCGCAAACCTCCAGCTCGCTGCCCGGTTGCGGCTCGTTCTCATCGGATTGTTTCGCCGGAAGATCCGCGAACACGGTGTAGCTCTGATGATTCAGAAACAACCGTCTGCCGCGTTCGGGAAGGCTTTCGATCTTATCCAAGCGCGCACGGATTTTCACCCGCTTGCCATCCAATCCACCCGGTGAATCCGCCGGTTGCCAGCGTCTCAAAATGTCCTGCCTCGACGCTTCAACAGGCTCGGGAATCACAGCCTTCCCCGTCTTCTTCACTTCCGCACCGCTGATCTCCGCGAAGTAACTTTTCACTTCCGGATACCCCAACACCTCCACGCGATCCCCCGGCTTCGGTTCCGCCCCGTCACGTGGCTCCACCCGCACCGACCTGCCTCCTTCCTGCAGATAGAAAAATTCACCCGGCCTGCAGAATGTCACGATCCCCGCCACCTTCACGCGCTGGAGCGATGGTTGTTCCGGATTGAACTGGTTCAAAACCTCCAGGCTCCGGGCCGGAACCGCTCCCTCCGCGGGAGCGGCGGACTTCACCACGATGCCACCGGCGTCCTGCACCTGCACCGTCACGCCGATCAATTCCCCGCGTTCGTTGAAAAACGAAGTCGCCACGCCCGTCGCTTCGACTTCCGTATCGAGCAGCTTCCGTGCTTGCTCCTCGGAAACATCCATCAACATCAACGGCAGCTTCCGCCCTCCCTGCGTGCCGAGCATCAGCCGGATCCTCGGCGCGCTGGTTCTTCTCTCGAGGAACTTCACCACTCCCGACACCTTCACCCGTTGGCAATCGAGATGACCGCCCAACAGATCATCCATGGTCGCGGGCCTGGCCTCGGGAAGCGGCGCGTTTCCCAGCCAGCGGATCTGATGCGCCACCACGTCCCGCGCGAAACCGGCTTCGGTCGTGGTCCCTTCGATCTCAACCAGCGTCCCCACCTTGAGTTCGCCGTCGGTTTGCCCCGGTACAAGCTTGCCGTTCGAACGGTTGACGAAAATCCCGTAACGGCCGTCGTCGACGATGAACGAGCCGTTTTCCCGGGGAAATGCCATCGTCACCACACCGCGCAATTTCACCGGCAGATGCTTCGCCGCCTCTTCCCTCGAAAGCCCGCGGATCCCCGCCACATCGGCGACCGGAGATTCCACTCCGTCCGCAAACGCCAACCCCGCCGACAGCAGGGCGAACATCGGCAGGAAAAACGGACGCATCATCCCAACCAGTGAAAGACACTTCCAATCTCTTTGGAAAGCAGATGTTCGGAGCGAAGGGTTTCCGACGCTTTTATACTTTCGGACAGTGGAAAACCCGGAGTGGGATCCCTAGCATTCTCCGTTCGTCCCGAATCCTCTGCTTGCCGCGCAAGTGTCACTGCATCACGCTGAAAGGCGTCGTTTTCTCCCAAATCCAGATGAAACCCACATCCCGTCACGCCTCGCGTGTATGGCGCCACTCCATCGTCGCGCTTTGCCTTTCGTCTCTCCAGCTCTTCGCTGCGGATGCGATCCTTCCCTCATCTCCGCCATCGGGGAGCATCGTCATCTCCGCGGCCGATTGGAAAGCCGCCGATGGTTCTTCCCTGAAACTTCCCTCGGCCACGCTCGCGATTTCCCCACCCGAAACGCGTGCCATGGAGAAAACCGGTGAGGCGCCCTCCAACTACCTTCCCCGCTTCGAAGGCTTCGACATGTGGCCGACGGACAAAGGAAGTCCCGGCCCGTTGAACATCGGTCCCGCCCGTTCCGATCAAGGTAACACCCAGATCCTCGGCGGACTCTACCGCCAGCTCGATCCCGCTTCGCTCAAACTCACCACCGAAGACGGATCGAAGACGTTCAAGGAAGGCGAGGATTTCAAACTCCATCCGCTCTGGCCGCAGATCACCAACATCTCCGACCGTCTCGGAAAACCCGGCGAAGGAAAACTCAAGGCGGTCTTCAACCTCAACCTGCAGCGCATCGATCTCGTCCAACTCAAGGACGGCAAACTCTCGGTCAAAGCCGGGAAATCCTCACTTGTCTGCCCGGTTCTTCCGGAAGCCGATGCCGGAGCCACCGCCATCGCCGGCATTTACGTCGCCCCGTGGCAACGTGATGGAAAATACATCGTCGCCAAGGAAGACATCTTCCCCATCCGCCCGTTCGATCCCGCGGCGCCCGTCAATCCGGAAGCCATCGCAAAGACCCTCGGCAAACTCAAAGGCGGGCAACCGGCCAACATCGCGTTCATCGGCGACAGCGTGACGCTCGGCGCGGAATCCACCGCCTGGACGCTCAATCTCTGGACGGACAAAAACCTCACCTACGTCAGCCGTGTCATCACCAACCTCCGCAAGGATTTCCCGACCGCGAAGATCGAACCGATCCACGCGGTCCAGGGCGGCACGACATCGAAAGTGGCTCCACAATTCTTCGATGAAAAAGTCGCGCCGCAGAAGCCGGATCTTCTTTTCATCGCCTTCGGACTCAACGACGCGAACAGCACCATCGGAGGAAACCCCCGCGTGCCTGTCGAAGAATACAAGGAAGGGCTGCGTGGCGTCATCGGCAAGGCCCGCGCCGTCGGCTGCGAAGTCATTCTCGTCACGCCGATGCAACCGAGCCCGTTCCTGAAATCCGGAATCGCCGAGCGCATCGTCGCCTACCGCGATGCGATGCTCGCCTTGGCGAAGGAAGAGAAAATCGGCTGCGCGGATGTTTACGGTGATTGGATGCATCAGGCGGACCGTGGCATCGCGCCGTTCAGCCAGCTCCACAACTGGATCAACCATCCCGGCAACCAAGGCCATGGAGTCTACGCGGAAACGATTCTCCGCTTCTTCAGGCCCGGAGCCGCCGCCCCGAAAAAGGAAACCTCATCCGCCGTTCCCGGCCTCCGGCAACCCGATGCCGAAACACCGTTCTGGCGCATCAAGGAGCGCGAGCTCCCCCCCGCGGCGGAGATCGCGGCGAAAGCGAAGCCCAACGCCAACATCTACGGTCTTTAAAGTTGGTGGAACGAATACAAGGCACGCCGTTCCGCATTGAAGGAGGTCGGCTGGAAATCGATCCGCATTGGCGGGCCTCTCAACGACGAAGCCATGAAGGCCTTCGCCGAAGACGGCGTCGAAGTGCTCTACACCTTCGGCCATGCCCGCTTCGATCATGCGAAGGACGGCGGACAGGAAGACGCTTACATCGCGCGCTACATTGAGGCCTTCAAGGAAAAGCTCGCCCGCTACGGCCCCGCTGGAACCTATTTCAAAGAGAACCCCGAAGTTCCCAACCGTCCGATCGTCCACTGGGAACTCTGCAACGAACCCAACTTCCAATACCTCGTCCCGCCCGACAACCGGCCGAACAAGGAGCTCGAAGCATTCCGCGAACAACTCTACGCCAGACTCCTCATTGCGGCCCACCAGGCCGCGAAAGGTTTTTCGGATCAGGTGAAACTGGTCGGCTTCAGCACCGGCGGCGTCTCGGCCGGCGACCTGCGTTTCATCAAGAACGTCCACGCGAAGGATGAAAACGTCGCGAAATCCTACGACATCCTCGCGACCCATCCCTACGTCGATCCCGCTCCTCCCGAAGGTTTCTCGATCCAGAAATGGGGTGACTACAGCATCAGCAGCAATCTCGCCACCATCCGGAAAAATCTCACCCAGCACGGTCGCGGCGATGCCCCCATCTGGTACACGGAAATGGGCTGGGTGATTTCAAAGGAAGACGGCGGCCGTTTCGACGGATCCAAGCGCCAGAGCACCGTCTCGCTTCCGCTGCAGGCCGCCTACATCGTCCGGAACTACGCGAACGCCCTGCGCCTCGGCGTGGAG
>DATLIO010000004.1:0-3529 GCA_035539355.1 Luteolibacter sp. | reverse complement strand
GCAGGTAGATGTGGACGTGCGGATCGATGAAGCCGGGAAAGACCAGCTTGCCGGTGGCGTCGATGACTTCCGCGCCAGGCGGAGCTTCCAAGCCGATGCCCAGGGCGGTGATGATACCATCCTTGCAGAGGATGTCTCCGGTGAAGCGATGGTTGGCGGTGACGATGTCTCCGTTTCGGATGAGCAGGGACATGGGATTTCGGGTGAACGTCGAAGGTAAATGTCTAACAGGAAATACGGCGTTTGGAAGAAGCTATTTGGCCCAGATTTCTCCGTCGCCGAAACTGAACCAGCGGGTCGTCGTGGTTTTGCGCTGGGTGTAGAACTCGACGCCTTCCTTGCCCTGGATGTGCAGGTCGCCGAAGAACGATTCGTTCCAGCCGGAAAACGGGAAATAGGCCAGTGGAGCAGGAACCCCCACATTGATGCCGACCATGCCGGCGCTGACGCGGCGGCGGAACTCACGGGCGGCTTTGCCGGAGTTCGTGAAGATCGCGGCACCGTTTCCGAACGCCTGCTTGTTCGCCTGTTCAATGGCTTCATCGAGCGTCTTGGCGCGCATGACGGCGAGCACGGGACCGAAGACTTCGGTTTCCATCAGCGGATTCGAGGGCGAGACGTGGTCGATCACCGTCGGTCCGAGGAAAAAGCCGCCGGGGGCATCGCTGACCTTGGCCGTCCTTCCGTCGGCGAGCACCTTCGCTCCCGCCCGTTCTCCGGCATCGACGAGGCCGGAAACCCGGGCCTTGTGTTCGGCGGAGATCACGGCGCCCATGTCAGGTTGGTTTTCGCGGATGTCGGTTGGCCCGACTTTCATCGAGCTGACGAGATCGGCCAGAGCCGGCAGCAACTTGTCGCCGGCATCTCCGACGGCGACCGCGGTGGAACCGGCCATGCAACGTTCCCCCGCGCAACCGAACGCGCCGTCCTTCACGGCTTCGACCGTCCGGTCCTGATCGGCGTCGGGCATGAGGATGATGAAATTCTTCGCACCGCCCGCGGCCTGGACGCGTTTGCCGAACGACGTTCCTTTGCGATGGATCTCACGGGCGACAGGGGTGGAGCCGACGAAACTGATGGCCTTGATCCCCGGATGTTCGAGAAGCGCGTCGACGCACTCGCGGCCGCCGTGGATGAGGTTCATGACGCCGGGAGGAAGTCCGGCTTTTTCAAGAAGGCCCATGATCCGCTGCATGGTGAGCGGAACTTTCTCGCTGGGTTTGAGGATGAAGGTATTTCCGCAGGCGATGGCGATGGGCCACATCCACATCGGGACGAGGGCGGGGAAATTGAACGGGCAGATCCCGGCGACCACACCCAGCGGATGACGGTCGGTATGGCAATCGATGCCACGGGCGATGTTCTCAAGGCTTTCGCCCATGAGCAGTGTCGGGATTCCACAGGCGAATTCGACGACCTCGATGCCACGGCGGAGATCGCCGCGGGCCTCGGAAAGGGTTTTTCCGTGCTCGGTGGAAATGCCGAGACAGAGATCTTCGAAGGCATCCTCGAGGAGGATTTTCAGCCGGAAAAGAACCTGCGCGCGTTCATTGGGCGGCGTGTCGCGCCATGCTGGAAAGGCTTTGAGGGAAGACTGGACGACTTCATCGACTTCGGAGGCACCGCACATGGGAACGGTGGCGATGATTTCCCCACGGGATGGATTATAGACCGGGCTGCCGGTCTTTCCTGATGGATGACGCCACTTTCCATCAAGATAGATGGGACAGTCTTCGGCTGGTGAGCTCATGGGTGTTTGGAGAAAAGGATGAAAGGCGTCGGGTTTTTCATATAGCGCGATCCGTGCCACGCGCCGGTTTGGAATGAAGGGATGGATCAATAAAGTCCTGCATCGCGGAGACCACGGAGAAGCAATTCCTTGCCATCCGTTTCGATGATGCTGCCGTGTCCGACGATCACCCGGTCGAAATCCTTCTCCGCGATCCGGTCGATGGATTCGCGGAATGCGACCTTGTCCGTCACGAACATCCTGAAGATCCGGCTCATGCCCGGGTAACGTTTGAACCCGGCGATGTGACGGTGGAAGAAGCGATCCCAGCCTTTTTCCTCCGCGGGGAAATTGAAGATCAGATCGGCGAGGATGAGGGTGCGTGAAGGGATATGAAGGACGGCGATTTCCTCAAGTTTGGGGGCGCCGCGGATCGGCAGTGTCTCGACTTCACCCGCCCAATCTTCCGGTGCGGGGTAAAGAGGCTCGACGGGGAATTTCACGACGGAACCGAAACCCGGAGGTCCGAGAAAAGGGATGTCAGGGAAGATTTCGCGGCCTTCCCTGGCATAGGTGTCGTGGAGGAGCATCGACTCGATCAGCCACGCCGGTTCGCCGATCGCGTGGATGCCCTGGATGTCCGCGGCTGGAAACGGTGCCATCGAGTGGATGATCAATCTGCCGTCCGTAAGGCGGATCACCGTGACATTGCGGCCGTGGCGGGTGCCGAAGATGGTAAGGGGGTATCCTTTGATCCAGACGTTTTCGGCAATCTGCTTCATCCCGGTACTGTTAGCATGAAATCCCGGTGACGGCGATGATTTCATGTGATGAATTATCCCATGGGATTGCCCGCTGGGATATCATCGACACTGGCCGACGGAATCGCCCCCGCGGTCGCCCGATGGGCTGCCACGCAGGAACGGCGGATTCTGAAGGAAGGACAACCCTTGGAAGCCGATTTGTTGTCATTCGC
Organism: Luteolibacter sp.; assembly: GCA_035539355.1. GTDB lineage: Bacteria > Verrucomicrobiota > Verrucomicrobiia > Verrucomicrobiales > Akkermansiaceae > Luteolibacter. The sequence continues at coordinate 824 of DATLIO010000004.1, read as the reverse complement.
CGGAGCACTCGGAATTTCCCGGCCGGACGAGATACGTGTTATGAAAGTGAAGCGGATCCCGCTGCCCGTGCCGGATTGGATGATGAAGATCGGCAGGATGTGCCGACTTCCGGTTTTCGCTCCGGCAGGGATGGCGTTGGGGAAGGGGATCTATGTAGTGCCGGGATATGAATCCTCGCTGCCCCACGAATTGGTCCATGTCATGCAATATGAACGCGAGGGTGGGATCGCCGGGTTCATGAATCTCTATCTCAGGCAGTGCCTTGAGAACGGATATCCCGGTTCGGCGTTGGAGGAGGAGGCGAGGGTGAAAGGCTGGCTGCCTTCAGCGTGAAAGCGCGTCCGATTGCTTCACGAAATCATCGCCATCCCACTCGGCGTCGTTCCTGACCATCGATGCGCGTTCCTTGGCTGCCGCTTCTTCGGCTTTGCGTTCGGTCTGCATGCGGACGAGTTCGGCATGGGTGGTGAAGTAGGGGAGACTGAGGCCCTTGAATTCATCGATGGTGTTGAAACCCTTGCTGTCCATGAAAGCAAGGAGCCCTTCGGCGAGATCCTTCACCATGCCGTAGCCGAATTTCATGACGCCGGTGCAAACCTGGACGGTATCGCTCCCGAGAAGAATGAACTGTGCGGCATCGGCTCCGGTTTCGATGCCGCCGAGTCCGGAGAGCGTGCGGCCGGGGAATTCCTTTTTGATGAGCTGGGCGATCTCCATCACCATGCGCAGCGCGATCGGTTTGACGGCTTTCGATGAATAGCCGCCCGGGGTGGTGAAACCTTCCACCGTCGGCTCGGGCCGCAGGGTTTCGAGATTCACACCC
>DATLIO010000003.1:0-3029 GCA_035539355.1 Luteolibacter sp. | reverse complement strand
ACCAACGACCTCCTACATACAAAAACGGCCGCCGGGAGCCCGGCGGCCGTTTTTGTATGTAGGAGGTCGTTGGTGGGTCCGCTCTTTCGGAACGGACCTGAGAAACCTCAGCCGGCGAAGTTTTCGGCGACGACGTCCCAGTTCACCACGTTCCAGAAGGCGGTGATGTAGTCCGGGCGGCGGTTCTGATAGTTGAGGTAATAGGCGTGCTCCCAGACATCGAGTCCGAGGACCGGGGTGCCTTCGACACCGGCGACCGCCTTGCCCATGAGCGGGCTGTCCTGGTTCGCGGTGGAACCGACGGAAAGTTTGCCATCGGCGCCTTTGATGAGCCATGCCCAGCCGGAACCGAAACGGGTCGCACCGGCTTTCGCGAATGCTTCCTTGAAAGCGTCGAACGAGCCGAAGGCGGCGTCGATCGCAGCGGCGAGTTCACCGGAAGGAGCCTTGGCACCGCCGGGAGCGATGGCTTTCCAGAAAAACGCGTGGTTCACGTCGCCACCGGCGTTGTTGCGCACCGCGCCGCGGATGTCCTCCGGCACGGCAGAGAGGTCCTTGATCAGTTCCTCCGAGCTTTTCGCTTCGAGGTCGGCCTTGCCGGCGATCGCGTTGTTCAGATTGGTGATGTAGGCGTTATGATGTTTCGAGTGATGGATTTCCATCGTCTTCGCATCGATGTGCGGCTCGAGGGCGTCATAAGCGTATCCGAGTTCCGGAAGAGTCTTGGCCATAATGATGAGAGGTTGGATTCGGTCTTGTGCTTCCACCCGAATGGGCGGACAAGCAACGCGACACCCATTACGAAAGCCAGCAAGCACTTTCCCGCAAGGACAAATCCGCCATGCCGCCCGAACTCCAACCGTATCTCCCGGAAATCCTTTCCGCCCTCGCCGGCTTTCTCATCGCCTGGCTGGTCACCTGGCTCGTCGGAAAAGCCAAGCTCGCCACCGCCAACGAGCGCGTGAAATCCGAGCAACGCCGGGCCACCGAGATCGAAGCCCGCCTCGCCGTGGCCTCCGAAGAAGCCCAGCGCAACGAAACCGACGCCCAGACCTACCGCAACCAGCTTTCCGAAGTGCGTTCCCGCCACGAGGCGGAAATGAAAGCCGCCGCTGAAAAACAGGCGCTCCTCGAACGCGCCGAAGCCAAGCTTTCCGACACCTTCAAAGCCCTCTCCGCCGACGCGCTCCGATCCTCCTCCGAGCAATTCCTCCACCTCGCGAAAACCTCGCTTTCCACCCAGACCGAGGAAGCGAAAGGCGAGATCGAGAAACGCAAGATCGCCATCGAGACGCTCATCAAACCGGTCGCCGAATCGCTCGGAAAATTCGAGCTCCGCATCGGCGAAATCGAAAAAGCCCGCGAAGGCGCCTACTCCGAACTCAAGGAACAGGTCCGCGCGCTCGGCGAAGGCCAGCTCGGCCTGCAACGCGAGACCGCCTCGCTCGTCAAAGCGCTCCGCCAACCCACCGGCCGCGGCCAATGGGGGGAAATGCAGCTCCGCCGCGTCGTCGAACTCGCCGGCATGCAGGAACACTGTGATTTCGAAACGCAGCACCAGACGGCGACCGACGAAGGCAAACGCCTCCGCCCCGATCTCATCGTCCGCCTGCCCGCCGGAAAAACCATCGTCGTCGATTCCAAAACGCCGATGGACGCGTATCTCGACGCGCTCGAAGCCACCGATGACGCCGCCCGCGACCACGCCCTGCAACGTCACACCCAGCAGGTCCGCACGCACATCCAGCAGCTCGCCTCGAAAAACTACAGCGCCCAGTTCGCTGAAGCGCCGGAGTTCACCGTGCTCTTCCTTCCGAGCGAATCGTTCTTTTCCGCAGCCCTCCAGCACGACCCCGGCCTCATCGAACGCGGAGTGAACCTCGGAGTCATCCTCGCGACGCCGACCACGCTGATCGCCCTGCTCCGCGCCGTCGCCTACGGATGGCGCCAGGAGTCGATCGCCGAAAACGCCCGCGAAATTTCCCAGCTCGGAAAACTCCTCCACGAACGCCTCGGCAAACTCGCGGATCATTTCGCGAAAGTCGGCAAGTCGCTCGGCAACGCCGTCGAAAGCTACAACAACGCCGTCGGTTCGCTCGAAACCCGCGTGCTTCCCGCCGCGCGGAAATTCGAGGAGCTCAAGGCCGTCCCCGAAGCCGCCACGATCCAGAATCTCGAACCGGTCGACAAGATCCCGCGCCTCGGCGCCCCCGACAGCGCCCCGGCATCGGTCCTCGCCTCGCTCGCCAAGGCCAGCGAAATGGCCGCTTCCCATCAACCGGATCCCGCCCCCGCCGCACTCGAACCCGACGACGATTTCACCTTCGTCCCCGATCCACCCGCCAGCGCCCGCAACGCCGCGAGTGACTTGCGAAACGCTTTGGGCTAATTTCCCGCCGTGCAACCCGCGCTCACCGGCCAATCTCCGGAACAACTCGCCACCTTTCTCAAGGAGGCCGGAGAACCTGCGTTCCGCACCGGACAGATCCTCGAATGGATCTGGAAAAAGAAGGTCACGTCGATCGACGCGATGACCAACCTGCCGGGAACGCTGCGCGAAAAGCTTTCCACGAACTTCCGCCTCGGCTCGCTCGAGCACACGCACACGCAGGGCTCGGCCGATACGACCCGCAAGTTCCTCTTCCGCCTCCACGACCATCGCTACGTCGAAAGCGTTCTGATCCCCGCGAACCCGGCGCTTTACGGCGAAAAATCCGACCGCCGCACGCTCTGCGTTTCCTCGCAGGTCGGCTGCGCCTACGGCTGCAAATTCTGCGCTTCGGGACTCGCCGGATTCACCCGCAATCTCGACGCATCGGAAATCGCCGGTCAGGTCCTCGCCGCCGAACAGCTTTCCGGTGAACGCGTCGACAACCTCGTCTTCATGGGCATGGGCGAGCCGCTCGCCAATCTCGACAATCTCCTCGCGGCGATCGGATTGATCACCGGTGAGAAATCGCTCCATCTCGGCGCGCGGCATCTCACGATTTCGACCTCCGGCCTCGTCCCGCAGATCCGCAAGCTCGCCG
>DATLIO010000002.1:0-3075 GCA_035539355.1 Luteolibacter sp. | reverse complement strand
GGGAAGGGGACGACTTTGACGTTCGGCACCACGGAGGAGCTGGCCGGTGAAAACAAGTGGCGGAACATCGCGATGACGATGGACGGCGGGGGAGTGCGTGGAGTGCATCACAAGAATCACCCGGTGCATTTCTTCGCGGACGGCACGAAAGGAAAAACCGCTGGAGCGGTGACGACGGCGTATGGGAAAATCGGAACGCCCATCTGCTTCGATTGCGACTACGAGGGGGTGATCCGGAAAATGACTTCGGCGGGTGCGGAGGCCATTCTTTCGCCGGTGATGGATGGCAAGGCGTGGACGGCCAGGCAGCACGACCAGCATGCCGAATTGTTCCACATCAGGGCGTGCGAGAATGGCCGCTGGATTTTCTCGTGCGCGAGTTCGGGCGTTTCGCAGGCGGTCGATCCGCGCGGGCAGGTTCATGCGCGGTTGGGCGCGATGGAAGAGGGGACGCTGGTCTCGACGATCCGGCGGGAAACGCAGCTGACCTTCTACACCCGTGCCGGATGGCTGGTGCCTTGGTGCGTGCTCGCTGCGGCGGTGGTGGGCTGGGTGGCCGTTGTGTTCCTGAAAAGGAAGCCGGTTGCCGGGGCAAATCCGTCGCCTCAAGATCCAACCGTATAAAAATGAAGCGGCCCGATCGATTATCCCCGGGAAAAACCCAAAAACCCAAAGGGATGTTCAATCGGGCCGCCTACTGTTGTCGCGACGGGCAGAGCTAATCATGTCCGGACTGATCCGTCAACCTAATTTGTCAATTTTTTCAAATTCGCTGAAACCGCATGAAGTCGATCAATGGAGGACAGATTATTTTTTCACTCGGGAGATCAGATTTTTGTCCTAGTCGTGCGAAGAAAGGTGCTTACTTTGGAACTGCAAAACGGACCCGCCGTTGTGACGATGGAGCGGGTCCTTAACCGCTAAAAATTTCCCATGAATCTCACGCTTAAAGTTTGGCGCCAGCCGGGTCCACAGGCACAGGGTAAAATCGAAACCTACGAAGCGAAGGACATCCCGATGGAGGCGTCCTTCCTTGAAATGCTCGATATCGTCAACGAGCGGATCATTGAAGATGGCGGTGAGCCGATCCATTTCGACCACGATTGCCGGGAAGGCATCTGTGGTGCTTGCTCGCTGACCATCAACGGCGTCCCGCATGGCAAGGACCGGGCGGTGACGACCTGTCAGCTGCACATGCGGAAGTTCGCCGACAACGACACCATCTGGATCGAGCCGTTCCGTGCGAATCCTTTCCCTGTCATCCGTGACCTGATTGTCGACCGCACCGCATTCGACCGGATCATCGGTGCCGGCGGATATGTCGACGTGCGGACGGGTTCCGCGGTCGATGCGAATTCCGTTCCGATCCCGAAACCGGATGCGGACGCGGCTTTCGACGCCGCCGCCTGCATTGGCTGCGGTGCTTGTGTGGCTTCCTGCAAGAACGCTTCGGCGATGCTTTTCGTGTCCGCCAAGGTTTCCCACCTCGGCCACCTGCCGCAAGGCCAGCCGGAACGCGACAAGCGCGTGCTGGCGATGGTCCGCCAGATGGATGCCGAAGGATTCGGCAACTGCACGAACCAATACGAGTGCGAGGCCGCCTGTCCGAAGGAAATCAGCGTGGACCACATCGCCCGCATGAACCGCGATTTCGCGAAAGCGGCGGTCGCGGAACAATGGGTGTGATCCCGACTCTTCCGGAAACTCCTGATTTTTCTGGAAGAAGGAGGAATAAGGTGTCTCTTAAGGAAAACCGTCCTTCCCTATGAGTCCGACCCGCCGTCTCACGTCCCTGATTTTCTCGCTTGCGATCCTTTCCTGCCACGCAGAAGAACCAAAGATGGAAACGAAAAAGGAGGCTCCGGCTGATCCCACCGCCAAGGTTGAGAAAACCGACGAGCAGTGGAAAAAGGAACTGACTCCGGAGCAATACCGCATCCTCCGCCAGGCGGGCACGGAGCGGGCGAATGGCGAGGTTTACAAGGAGTTCAAGCATCAGGGGGCCGGCACCTATCACTGCGCCGGCTGCGGTGCGCTGCTGTTTTCCTCGAAGGAGAAATTCGATTCCGGCTGCGGCTGGCCGTCGTTCTACGATCCGGCGAAGGCCCAGAACGTGAAAACCAAGACGGATTTCAGTTTCGGTTCGGTTCGTACGGAAGTCGTCTGCGCGAAATGCGACGGTCATCTCGGTCACGTTTTCGAAGGCGAGGGATTCAAGACCCCGACGGACAAGCGTTACTGCATCAATGGTGGCGGATTGGTCTTCGTGCCGGACAAAGAGGAGAAGAAGGAAGAGAAGAAGCCCTGAGTCGCCGCTCCGGGAATTTGCCGCTTCCAAGGATTCCGCCTGTTGTTAGATTCCGGGCGTGATGATCCGGCCGCTTCTCCCCGTGGTTCTTTCGTCGGCGGTGTTTTCCTGCGCTCCGAAGACGACTCCTGAAAAAGCGATGGCGGTGGCTTACCGCTACTCGCAGATGGAGTGGATGCCGGAGGAACGTCACGTGCGCCACGGGAAGGATGCGGGGGGGATCCAGGTTCACACGCCGGATACGATGCTGCTTCGCCATGAGGAGCGCGGCGGCTGGTGGACGCCCGGCACGACGGCGAAGAGCATGCCCTACAAGTGGGGCGGATTTGATACACCGGAATCGTTTCTGAAAGGTCTGGAGCAAGGCAAGAAAGCCGGTGATGTGGCGACCCTCTGGAAGCGGAAGAACGGTGATGCGGTCGTCAGCAACGAAAGCGTCGGCATCGATTGTTCCGGATTCATTTCGCGATGCTGGCTGCTGCCGAAACCGTATTCGACGAGGCAGCTGCCCTCCATCTGCCAACCGTTGGCTTCATGGGACGAACTGAAGAAAGGGGACATCCTTCTCAAGGAAGGGCATGTGATCCTTTTCGAAAGATGGAACGACGACCGCACGGAGATCGTCGGTTATGAAGCGGGTCCGAAACCTTATTGGCGGGTGAATTCCTGCGGGATCCTCCAAACACGGCTGCGGAATGAGGGGTATCATCCGTGGCGCTACCGGTGGATGAAGGCGGACTGAGGTTTATGCTCCGACGGCGTCGGCG
>DATLIO010000001.1:0-2674 GCA_035539355.1 Luteolibacter sp. | reverse complement strand
GCGGTAGGCGTCGATGAGCTGCATGAGCATGTTGATCGAAACGTCGATCTCCCGCCCGCGTTCGGTGTCGCCGACTTTACGAGGTGTATCGTAGCTGCGCAGGACGGTCATTTTCGGAATGATGTCGAGACCTTCGCGGACCGCGGTTTCAGGATCGGGAAATGCATGGTGTTCCGCGAGCATGTCGCCTTCCGGTCCGAGGATGAGGGTGTATCCGCGATCGCCGTAGGCTTCGGAAAACGCGCCGTCGATGGTGATGGCATTGCCGCCTTTTTTCACCGGGTCCTCGCCCTTGTCGATCTTCACCGGCACGTGGCCGTTGACGAGCAGCCCACCCTCCGGGACACCCATGTCCTTCGCGATCTGATCACAGAAATCGAAGTCGTGGACCCACTTGAACCATGGATTGCTCGGTTCCTTGTGCGTCGCTTTGTCCTCGACGAAATAGGTTTCGAAGGTCGCCATCTTTTCCTTTCCGAAAAGCGGCGAAAGCGGGCCGGCCCAAAGATAATAGAACCAATCCTTGTCGGTTTCCGTCGCTTCCTCCGAGCCGGAGCGGAACGCGCGTTTGATGACCTTGGTGAACGCATCGAAAAGTTCGGGTCCGCAATAGTCGCGGCCGTCCACCGAGAGGGGGAGATAGCGTCCGCATTCCTCGACGGGGAGGCAGGCATGAAAGATGACCGCCTTGTCGCGGACCAGCGCCATCCGGCCGTATTCCGCCATCCAGCTCATGTGCTGCCAGAGGCGGGGAGAGGTCACGAAGCTCTGCTCGATCTGCTGCATGCAGTCCTCTTCCTCCGGTGAAAGGCGGTTCGGATCGGCCGGATCGATGGTGGGGAAAAACGTATCCCTCAACGGATGGGCGGTGCCGTCGAGCTCGACGGTGCCGTTCGTGTAATCGATGCGGTTGAGGATGTCGCGGGAACCCATATCCCATTCCGGGTGCCGGGCGACGAGCTGGCCTTCGAGTTTGAACTGGATGATCGAGATCGCTTTCTGCATCCGGGCGACGAGCTGCGCGTCACGGCGGCCGGTCCGTTTCGCCTGGAAGCGGGCCGCAGGATCGTTGCCGTAAATTTTCAGGGCGAGCACCTCGAGCGGCTTCGTGAGCAGGCCGTAGCCTTCCTCGATCTGATACATCCGCAGATAGCGGAGCGAAATCCGCAGGACGATGGCGATCGACGCCCGCTGGCCGAGGCAGGCACCCATCCAGATGACATCGTGGTTGCCCCAGACGAGCGAGACGTTCGATTGGCGCATCAGATAGTCGACGACCTTGTCCAGGCGCGGTCCGCGGTCGCCGAGGTCGCCGGCGACGATGAGCTCCTCGACCGTCAGGTTGCGGATGAAATGCGAAGCGGTCCGGATCACTTCGAAATCGAGATCCAGGGCGCTGATTTCCTGGAGCTGGACATCGATCATCGCCGGATCATGTCCGCCGGCGGGATAATTGAGCATCGCCTCGAAAAGCTCCCGGTGTTCCTTCGGGGCCAGGACCTTCACATCCTTGCGGCGTCGGGAGCGGATCAGGGCGCGGATGATGGTGAATTGGCGGTCGAGGATGGTTTTCACCCAGGCGTGGCGACGTGCCGGAGTGGCGAGCAATTCCTGTTTCTTCAGCCGGATCACCTCCGCGGGGTAGTAGAGGACGTTCATCAGCTCCGTCATTTCCTCCGCGGTCAGGTGGGCGCCGAAAGCTTTCTCGACCAGCGGACGGAGACGGCCGCTGGCGTTGTTGATGACGTGACGAAGCTTCTGGTTCTCACCGTGGATGTCGGAAATCACGTGGATCACGCCTTTGGGGAGTTCCTTGGTGGCGCGCAAGGCGGCGACTTCCGCGGCGGCGGAAGAGATCGTCGGGTACTGCTGGGAAAGAATACGGAGCGCGGGATTCGGCATGGAGAACAGGGACGGGGATCAGTTTTGCCAACCGTGAGGCACAAGGCAAGATCGGCTGTTGTGAATAACTTGTGTGAAAACTTCAGAGACGGCAAATTGCACCGGCTGACTAAGGTATTCGAATGGGAACAGATGATTAGATCATAAGTTTGAAATCAAAGTTGGGATTCAGAAGCGGCTTTCCGTTGTTCACGGATGCGAACTGGCTGAAAATGGTTAGAGAGTTCTTCAATTCACTCATTGATAGTGATTCATGGAGATCGTTCCAAGAGATATGCATAACCGTTCACAGGTTGTTCACAATGGTTCCAAGTGACGGAATCGTTTGAAATCATTGAGAAAGCCATCGATGGGATGAGCGGTTCATATTGCACAATGCCCTGTTCCCACAAATGTGAATAACCTGTGGAAATGTCCGATTTCGGACCGTGAAATATCGTGAGTTCTGAAACGAATTGGGGGCGGAGCGGGCCCACCCGGGCATTCGCTCCACCCCCGTTTTCCCTCTCCTGTCTGGAGATCTACGGGTGGATCACAAGGGCGTGTGATCCACCGCCAAATTGTCAGGCATCGAGCCGCAGGGCGGCTTTCTGGGCGGCGGTCTTGGCCTCGCCCTTGTCCGCGGAATCCTTCGCCGCGTCGGAGTGGGTGAGGCGCATGCCGACCGGTTTGGAAACCCCGAATTCCTCCATCGTGACGCCATACATCACGTCGGCGCGGGCCATGGTCCGCTTCGAGTGGGTGACGATGATGAACTGGGAGTGATCGATGA